>DASUYB010000131.1 GCA_036377595.1 Longimicrobium sp.
CCTGTTGCTGAGTCAATGCACATCGAAAATCCGTGTACAACAGAAAATCGGTGAATCCAGTGTTTTGAGCGCGAAAAACCCAGGATTGGCGCCAATCCTGGGTCTCGCATGTAGCCGGAACTGTCGAACGCCTGCGCAGAGTCAGCAGGGTCAGCAGTTGAACCGCAGTTCACTGCTAACCCTGCTAACTCTGCGTGAGACTTTGCTGTTTTCTGGATGTGGTGTGCACGATTGCTAATCTCCTATTATACAATGGCTTACGCGCCATATCGCCCCGAACAGGACTATTAGCGAATGAGACAAATGACGCCGGGAGGAGGTGCCGCACCGTGGGACAGACGTGTCTCTATTACGGCGGGATAGGTACGGCCAACATCCGTCGCCGGATACACGATTCGTTTCCCATGAAAACGGTTACACCCTGCGGGGTTTTCAATCTTTGGTGAAGGCCACTTTCGGCCAGCCGTGGCACATGTGGCCCCGGTTGTGAATCAGGACGAGGCCGCCGGGCACGAAGGCGCCGACGCAGGATCCAGGGCCCGGAACGGTCCGAAGCAGCATTCATATCCCACTCACCGGCTCTATTCGGACTTGGAGCCTGAAGCAAATAGATCTCCCGTCTCATGCGGGCCTGAATGCCCGCGATCAAGGAATCTCGACGGCCGGCCCATGGCCGTTCCCGGTGTGCGGGCGGAGGGCCCCCGACCCGCGCAGGTCCCGCGGAGATGCCGCGGACCATCTCTCTCTCTCATCAACACCCAGGAGCAAACGGAAATGCAGAAGCTGAAGCTGGAGCTGGACGAGCTCGAGGTGACCTCCTTCGAGGCCGAGGAGGCCGAGAAGCCCCAGCTCGACGGCGTGCACGGCAACACCACCGTGGACGCCTGCTTCCCCACCATCGTGCGGCCGCGCACCTGCGACTGCTGACGGCTCGGCGTCCCGCGGAACCTCCGCGGGACGCCTTCCTCTCGACCAACCACCAGGAGTGACTGGAATGCAGAAGATGAAGCTGGAGCTGGACGAGCTCGAGGTGACGTCCTTCGAGGCCGAGGAGGGCGAGAAGCCCCAGCTCGACGGTGTTCACGGCAACACCACCGTGGACGCCTGCTTCCCCACCATCGTGCGGCCGCGCACGTGCGACTGCTGACGGTTCGCCGCCCCGCCACTTCGTCCGGCGGGGCGGTTTTCGGGCGCGCGGCCGGCGTGCTGCCGCCCGCCGAGGTTCCCGCCGTGATCCCGTCCTTCGCGCCGCCCGCTTGGGTGGCCGGGGCGACGGGACGCGGCATTCGCGTCGCCATCATCGACAGCGGGTGGGACCGGGAGATCGGCGACGCCCGCGTCCTCCCCGGCGCCGGGATCGCGCGCGAGGACGGGAGGATCCGCGTCACCGACGACGATCGCGACCGCAACGGGCACGGCACCGCCGCGGCGCACCAGGTGCTGGCCCTCGCCCCGGAGGCGCGCGTGGTCCCCATCCGCGTGTTCGGCGAGACGCTGGAGACGTCGCCCGGCGCGATCGTGGCGGCGCTGGACCAGGCCCTGGAGCTGCGCGCGGACGTGATCAACCTGAGCCTGGGCACCACGCGCGAGGATGCGGTGCGTCCCCTTTACGCCGCCTGCGAGCGCGCGCGCCGCGCCGGCGCCATCGTCGTCGCGGCGGGAGACAACTTCGGCGAGCGCTCCTTCCCCGCCGCGTTCGACCACGTCATCGGCGTGGCGATGGGCGTCTTCGCATCACCCTACGAATACCGCTGGCGCGCGGACGACGCGCTGGAGATCGAGGCGTGGGGCGTCCGCCAGCCCGTCGTCACCCTGGGCGGTCGGATCGTGCTTAGCACCGGCACCAGCGTGGCCGCGCCCAACGTCACCGGCATCGTCGCCCTGCTGCGGCAGCTCCACCCCGGCGCGACGATCGAGCGCATCCGCGAGCTCCTCGCTGCGCACGCGATCGCGTGATCGCAATCTCCTGCCGTTTCTCTTCCTGAAAATTCATCGCGTATCGCCGGACTGCGTGCGGGTCGATGATAGATCCTTCGCCCTGCAGCGATCTGTGTGGACGCTGATTTCGGTCTGGCCGGGCTCAGGATGACGTCGGGCGGTTTCGACGCATCAATCAACTGATCGGCTTGGTTGTCGGCTGCGGCTCGGACTGGGCACTGGGCACTGGGCACTGGTCTCACATCACTCCTTCCAGACCATGCGCCGGCCGATGGCGCTCTTCAGGACGAGGGTGAGGAGGGCGAGCATCGTCAGCAGCGAGGCCACGGCGAAGGCGGCGGCGGACTGGTACTCGTTGTAGAGGATCTCCACGTGCAGGGGGATGGTGGCCGTCAGGCCGCGGATCTTCCCCGAGACGACGGAGACCGCGCCGAACTCGCCCATGGCGCGCGCGTTCAGCACGATCACCCCGTACAGCAGCCCCCAGCGCAGGTTGGGGAGCGTCACCAGCCGGAAGGTCTGCCACCCGTTGGCGCCCAGGACGAGGCTGGCTTCCTCCTCCTCGCTCCCCTGCGCCTGCATCAGCGGGATCAGCTCGCGCGCCACGAATGGGAAGGTGACGAAGAGCGTGGCCAGCACGATCCCCGGCACGGCGAAGATGATGCGGACGTCGTGCGCGTCGAGCCACGGTCCCAGCCAGCCGTTCAGCCCGAAGAGCAGGACGAAGACGAGGCCGGAGACGACGGGCGACACGGCGAACGGCAGGTCGATGAGCGTCACCAGCACGCTCTTGCCGCGGAACTCGAAGCGGGCGATGGCCCACGCCGCCGCCACCCCGAACACCAGGTTCAGCGGCACCGCGATGGCGGCGATCAGCAGCGTCAGCTTCACCGCCGCCAGCGCGTCGGGGTCGCGGATGGCGGCCAGGTACGCCGCGCCGCCGGCCTTGAGCGCGCCCGCGAACACCGCCACCAGCGGCAGCACCAGGAACACCCCCACGAACGCCAGCGCCAGCGCGATCAGCGTAACCCGCACCCACGCCGGCTCCGTCGCCGCGCGCGACGCCGGCGCGGAGGCGGGATGGACTGCCGAAATGCCTCCAATGAACATCGATCCTCCAGACAGAAGAAATGGTTCTCTCACAGAGGGCACGGAGGTCACGGAGAACTCATCTCCATGCATCTTTTCCTCTGTGACCTCCGTGCCCTCTGTGAGAGACCTTCAGTTCACTCGTTCGCCCCGAGCCGCCGGCGGTTGGTCCACCACTGGAGCGCGTTGACGAGCAGGAGCAGGGCGAACGACAGCAGCAGCATCACGGTGGCGATGGCGGTGGCGCCGGCGTAGTCGTACTGCTCCAGCTTGGTGACGATGAGCAGCGGCGCGATCTCCGTGCGCATGGGCAGGTTGCCGGAGATGAACACCACCGACCCGTACTCCCCCGCCCCGCGCGCGAACGCCAGCGCGAAGCCCGTCAGCAGCGCCGGCACCAGCTCGGGCATCACCACCGCGCGCACGCTCTGCCACCGGCTGGCGCCCAGGCACGCCGCGGCTTCCTCCCGCTCGGGGCCCATGTCCTCGAGCACCGGCTGGACGGTGCGCACCACGAAGGGGAGGCCGATGAACACCAGCGCCACCACGATCCCCAACCGCGTGAAGGCGACGTCGATCCCCAGCGACTGCAGCGGCTTCCCCAGCCAGCCGTTCCTGGCGAACAACGCCGTGAGCGTGATCCCCGCCACCGCGGTCGGGAGCGCGAAGGGGAGGTCGACCAGCGCGTCGATCAGCCTACGGCCGGGAAAGCGGTAGCGCACCAGCACCCACGCGAGCAGGCAGCCGAACGCCACGTTGGCCAGCGCCGCCACGAACGCCGCGCCGAAGCTGACGGTGTACGCCGCCACCACGCGCGGCTCGGTGACGGTGGACCAGAAGCGCTCCCACGTCATCGTCGCGGAGCGGAGGAACAGCCCCGCGAGCGGGATCAGCACCAGCAGCCCCAGCCAGGTGAGCGTCACCCCCATCGACAGGCCGAAGCCCGGGAGCACCCCCCGCCGCCGCCGGCCCATCACCATCGTCGCCATCGCTTGCTCCACTCCAGGGGGAAAGTGTCCAGTGCCAAGTGCCCAGTGCCCAGGACTGCGGCGGCCAGCATGGGTGCGTCGCGGCCGGCCGGCGTGCGGCCGCGGTTATAGATCGGTAGTGACTCCCTTTGACATGGACGAATCGAACAGATAGCTTCTCGCGCCTGGGTTTCGCTGGCTTCCCCAAGCCTGGAGAGGGAGATGGCGCGCCAACGCACGAAGCAGAGTGAGCCGTGCCCGC
>DASUYB010000132.1 GCA_036377595.1 Longimicrobium sp.
GCGCCCTCTGCGTGAGATTCCTTTCTTCCCCGGGAAACGTGCGCGGCGTGGACGTCCAACGGAGAGCTGTCGGTCATCATCTCCTTGTCGAGTCTACGCTCTGGCGGCATTTTCAGCGCACACGCGTTTCCCTCGCGCCCGCTGCACGGCCACCTCCCCCCGGCTAATGCGAACGGCGCTGGCGATGCGGCTTCGCTCATCCCGTGGGCGATCGCATCTCCCTCCATCTCCATCCCGCATCTCATGACCACCGAGATCCTCCTCTACGTGGCGATCGCGCTGCTGGTGGCGTGCGCCGGCCTGCTCATCGCCCTGCTGCGCCGCGTGAGACGGCCGGACGCGAAGTTGCTGGAGACGCGGCTGGCGTCCGTGCGCGAGGAGGTCGCGCTGTCGCGCGAGCAGGGCGGGCGCGAGGGGCACCTGCTGCGCGCCGAGGTATCGCAGTCGCTCACGGGGATCCGCGACGAGGTGTTCCAGCACCTGGGGGTGATGTCGGCACGGCAGCAGGAGCAGCTGGCGGCGGTGCTCGGCGCGCTGCAGCAGATGGACGAGTCGGCGCGCGCGGGCTCCAGCCGGCTGCGCGAGGAGGTGGGCGCCACGCTCAAGGGCGTCGGCGACTCCGTCGTGAGGACGATGGGCGAGCTCTCCGCCGCGCAGAAGGCGCAGCTCGACGGCGTCACCGCGCAGGTGGGCACCCTCGCCGCCACCGTCGAGGGGAAGCTGGAGCAGATCCGCAGCGACAACACGGAAAAGCTCGAGCAGGTGCGGCAGACGGTCGACGAGAAGCTGCAGGGCGTGCTGGAGCAGCGGCTGGGCGAGAGCTTCCGCTCGGTGAGCGCGCAGCTGGAGCAGGTGCACCGCGGGCTGGGCGAGATGCAGACGCTGGCCAGCGGCGTGGGCGACCTGAAGAAGGTGCTGGCCAACGTGAAGGTGCGCGGCACCTGGGGCGAGATGCAGCTGGGCAAGCTCCTGGCCGAGGTGCTGGCGCCCGAGCAGTACGCCGCCAACGTGGCCACCAACGAGTACAGCGGGATGCGCGTCGAGTACGCGATCCGGCTCCCCGGGCACGACCTGGGGCCGGTGTGGCTTCCCATCGACGCCAAGTTCCCGCTGGAAGACTACCAGCGCCTGATCGACGCGCAGGAGGCGGGCGACCTCGACGCCGCCGACGCCGCCGCGCGGCAGCTGGAGCAGCGCGTCCGCGCCAGCGCGAAGGAGATCTGCGTCAAGTACCTGAACCCGCCGCAGACCACCGACTTCGCCATCATGTTCCTGCCGACGGAGGGCCTCTACGGCGAGGTGGTGCGCCGTCCCGGGCTGCTCGACGCGCTGCAGCGCGAGTCGCGGGTGATCGTCGCCGGGCCCATCACGCTCTGGGCGATCCTGAACAGCCTGCAGATGGGCTTCCGCACGCTGGCCATCCAGCAGCGCTCCAGCGAGGTGTGGAAGGTGCTCGGCGGCGTGAAGACCGAGTTCGCCAGGTTCGGCGAGGTGCTGGCCAAGGTGAAGAAGAAGCTGGAGTCCGCCAGCCGCGAGATGGACCAGGCCGACCGCCGCACGCGCGCCATCGAGCGCCGGCTGCGCGACGTGCAGGAACTCCCCGCCGAGGCCGCGGAAGGCATCATCCCCGTCGACTCGCTGGTCCTCGCGACGGGCGACGACGCGGACCTCGAGGCGGCCTAGGAAAAGATGGGCTCACGCAGCGCAGAGTTAGCAGGGTAAGCAGTTTGTTCTCTGCTGACTCTGCCAACCCTGCGTGAGCCATCTGTTTTCTGTAGATTTGATCACCGTCCGCAGCTCCGCTTCCCGGCACATCGCCCGTCGCCTTCCCGATCCCCGATCTCCACATGCTCGTCATCGAAACCCGCGCGCTGGGACGCAGGCGCCCGCTCCTCGACGACTGGTCCATCGACCTTCCCCCCGCCCCGCGGGACGGGGACGGCGGGCTGACGCTGCGCGACCTGATCGCCCGCGTGGTGCGCGCCGAGGTGGCCGCGTTCCGGCAGCGGCAGCGCGACCGCTCGCTCATCCGCGTCCTCTCCGAGCGCGAGATCGCCGAGGGCGCGGCGCGCGGCAAGGTGGACTCCGGCGGCCGCCCCGCCGAGCAGGAGGTGGACGAGGAGCAGGCCGTCGGCGTCGCCCTCGCCGGGTTCGAGGACGGGCTGTACCTGGTGATCCTGGACGGGCAGGAGCAGAAGGAGCTCGACGCCCCCGTCTATCCGCAGCAGGGCAGCCGCATGGTGTTCCTGCGCCTGGCCTTCCTGGCCGGGGCCTGAGCGATGGATCCGCAGAAGGCGCAGGAAGAGCTGGCGGTGTTCCGGAAGCCCGGCTCCGCGCTCCAGCGCGTCCGCGCGTCCGGCGGCATCGTCTCCGGCCTGCTCGGGCGCGCCCTCCCCGCCGAGCTGCGCGCGCTGCTGGAGCGGACGTTCGCCGTCGAGCATCCCTACCAGCGCCGGCAGCAGCTCCTCGGCCACGACCTCGGGAAGATCTTCTCGCGGATGGGCGAGGCGGAGCGCCGGCGGGTGATCGAGGTCCTCCTCCCGCGCCTAGCGCCCGCCGTGGAGGCCGCGTGGCAGGGGATGGCGCGCCGCCCGTACCAGACCTCCTTCACGCGCAAGCCGTTCCGCTGCCCGCGCGCGCCGGCGATGCTGGCGAATGTGCGCGCCGTGTGGCTCGTCGACCTGGCGAGCGTGCTGGGCGACTACGACCCGGACGCGCGCTGGGTGGCCGCCTGGGCGCCGCACGTCGCGGGATGGAGCGGCGCGGACGAGATCGGCTGGCTCCTGGCCGGCGCCATCGACGCCGGCGGCCCCGTCGCGGACGAGGTGCTGGAGATCCTGAAGGCCTCTGCGAGCGGCGACCACGAGATCGGGCAGATGGGGCGCCACGTCACCCGCGCGCTCCTCTGCTGCAGCCGGCCGGAGGCGTGGGAGTTCGTCGAGCGTCTCCTCCTCGCGGCGCAGCGCCAGGAAGGGCTGCGTCAGGTGATCCTGGAGACGGTCGACGAGGCGCATCCCGACGCCTTCCGCCGGATGCTGCGCCTGATCGCGGAGGAGGACCTGTCGCGCTTCTCCTCCGTCGTCCGCGCGTTCGACACCTGGTTCGGGTTCCTCTGGGACGGCGCCAGCTCCGTCGCGGTGGACGACGTGCTCGCCCGCGTGCTGCGGTTTCTCGAGCACGCGGACGCGCGCGCGGCGGCGCTCGCGGGCGAGAACGCGGAGGACGTCTACCTCGCGCTCTGGACGGTCGCGTTCGAGGACGTGGACGCCGCCGTCGCCGACGCCGTGCGGCTGCTGGACCATCCGTCGGCGGAGGTCCGGTTCGCGGCGACGCATCTCCTCGTGCAGGCCGGCTGGTCGAGCGCGCTCCCGCCGCTGGTGCGCCCGCTCGGCGATCCCGACCTCCGCGTTGCCGCGCGGGCGCTGGACGCCTTCGTGGGCGACGTGACGGAGTGGGTGGACGGCCCAAAGCTCTTCGCCGCGCTGGAGGGGCTGATCCGGAGGCTGGAGAAGCGGACGCAGGCGGTGGAGCCCATCCTCTGGCCGTGGACCGGGCGCAAGCTGGAGCGCACCACCGTCGCCGCCGCGATGGCGGCGAACGCGGAGAAGCTTCCCGCCGCACGGATGCTCCCCTGGCTCCGCGACCTGGACACGTACCGGCGCGAGGCGCTGCTGCGGCAGATGGCCGGCCTCCCGCCGCGCTGGAGCCGCGAGCCGCCGCCCAAGCGCAAGCCGCTGGTCGGTGAGATCCGCGCCACCGTCCTCGATCTCCTCGGCGACCCCTCGGCCGACGTGCGCGGTGCCGCGTTCGAGGCGCTGCAGGGCGCGGCGCCGGCGGAGGACGAGACGGACCGCCTGTTCGACCTCCTCTCGCGCAAGGCCGCCGACCTGCGCGGCGCGGCGCTGGGCCGCCTGCGCACGCTCCCCGTCCCGCGGCTGCTGGCGTGCGCAGACCGACTGCTGGCGAACGGAGACGAGCTGCGGCGCCTGGCCGGGCTGGAGCTGCTGCGCGACCTGGCCGAGACGCAGCGCGCCGTTCCCGACGCGCGCGGGCGGGCGGCGGCGTACCGCGCGTCGCATCCGAATCCCGCCGCGGCGGAGCAGGCGCACCTCGACGCGCTCCTCGGCGCGCACGAGGAGACGGTGACGCGGGACGACGCGCTGGGGCTCATCGATCCCCGCTCCCTGCGCGTGTGGCCGGGACCCGCCGCGCGCCGCGTGGAGCTCGACACGCCCGCCGCGCGGCGCGCGCTGGAGTCGCTCGCGGAGCTCGTCATCTCCCACGAGCAGGCGGAGATCCGCACGAAGAGCGGGGAGACGAAGCTGCTGCTGGAGGCCGCACGCTGGTCGCCCGGCCCCGGCACGATCGTCCCCGAGGGCGCCGAGCCGCTCCCGCTGGAGCAGGTGTGGCGCGACTGGCTCGCCCATCGCCCCGCGGATACGCGCGACCCCGACGGGCTGGAGCTGCTGCGCGTGCTGCTGGCGCCGAACGAGTCGCCGGTGTGGGGTGGCCGCGCCACGACGCGCGTGGTGGGAACGCAGCCGTGGAGCCTGGGGCGGAGCTTCCTGCAGCTGGTGACGCGGTGGTGCCTCCTCTGGCAGGCCCCCGACGGCGGCGACGCGCTGCTGGTCGACGGGATGGAGACCGCGCTCGCCGAGCTGAAGCAGCGCGACTTCGACGCGATGGCGGGGGATGCGGAGCGGGGATCGCACTTCTACTGGAATCCCCACGTCCGGCAGCCGAACGCGCCATCGTACGCCCGGCCCGTGTGGACGGCGCAGCAGTGGCTGCACAGCCTGTCCTGGTGGCGGCAGGTCTTTCCCACCGGCGTGGCGCCGGAGCGGGCGGTGCGGCTCTACGGGCTGCTGCGCTGGTTCCAGGAGCGCTCCGCCGGCTTGGGCGCGCTGGAGATCACCTTCGCCGACTTCATCGGCGCGCGGCGCGCGGGCGCGGCGGGCGCGGACGAGCTCGTCCACCTTCTCGCGGGGCGATGGAGCAATCGCCCGTTCCACCGGCTCCTCCGCGACCTCAGTGGGCGCAAGCCGCCGCGCGAGCTGGCCGACGACGCCGAGCTGATGGGCGCCGTGGCGCGCTGCCGCCGCCGCATCGTGGAGGTCGAGGCGCGGCGGGGAGATCGCGAAGGCCCCGCGTCCACCCTCGCCGTCCAGCTGCGCTACAGCGGGGGATTGGAGACGGTCTCGCTCGCCCTCCCCGCGCTGGGGAAGACGCCGTTCGCGCGGGCCAGCAACTGGCGCGCGAGCGGCGAGTCGCGCCAGGCGACGCTCAGCCACCTCGTCCTCCGCAGCGCCCCGCGCGAGGACGACACCCCCGAGGCGTTCGCCGCGTGGGCGCGCACGGCGAAGCTGCGCGAGTCGCGGCTGGTGGAGTTGGCCGTCTACGCGCCGCAGTGGGCCGGCCACGTCAACCACGTGCTCGACTGGCCGGGGCTGGAGTCCGCCGTCTGGTGGGTGCAGGCGCACACCAAGGACGACCGCGGGTGGGACCTGAAGGAGCTCAAGGAGGAGTGGGCCGCCGAGGTCAGCGAGCGCACCCCGCTCTCCGCCGAGGACCTGACCGAGGGCGCGGTGGACGTGGCCTGGTTCCACGACGCGTTCGGAAGACTGGGCGCGGAGCGGTGGAAGATGGTGGACGCCGCCGCGAAGTACGCCTCCAGCGCCGGCGGCCACACCCGCGCGCAGCTCTTCGCCCGCGCGATGCTGGGGGAGACGACGGTGGACGAGTTGCTCGAACGGATCGCTTCGTCGCGCCACCAGGACACGGTGCGCGCGCTCGGCCTCGTCCCCCTGCGGGATGGAGACGAGGGGAGGCGCGACCTGCTGGCGCGCTACACCCGTCTCCAGGATTTCCGCCGCGAGAGCCGCAAGTTTGGCTCGCAGCGCCAGCAGAGCGAGCGCCGCGCGGCCGACATCGCCATGGCCAACCTCGCGCGCACCGCCGGCTTCCGCGATCCCCAGCGGCTGCAGTGGGCGATGGAGCGCGAAGCCGTCGCGGATCTCGCGCACGGCCCCGTCGCCGTCGAGCGCGGCGACCTCCGCATCACCCTGTCGATCGATGCCGGCGGCGTGGCGGAGCTGTCCACCGCGCGCGCGGGGAAGGCGCTCAAGTCCATCCCCGCCTCGCTGAAGGACGACGCGGAGATCGCGGAGCTGAAGGAGCGGCTGCAGGAGCTCCGCCGCCAGCGCACGCGCGTCCGCGGCGCGCTGGAAGAGGCGATGATCCGCGGCGACCGCTTCACCGGCGCGGAGCTGCGCGAGCTGCTGGGGCACCCCATCCTCTCCCCCGCCCTCTCGCGCCTCGTCTTCGTCGGCGAGGAGATCGCCGGCTATCCCGCCGAGGACGGGCTGGCGCTGCGCGACGCGGCCGGGCGCCCGCACCCGCTCGGCGCGGCGGAGCCGGTGCGCATCGCCCATCCCGCCGACCTGCTGGCCCGCGGTGGCTGGTCCGAATGGCAGCGCGAGTGCTTCGCGGCCGAGCGGGTGCAGCCGTTCAAGCAGCTCTTCCGCGAGCTCTACCCGATCACGGAGACGGAGCGCGGCGCCGACCGCACGCGCCGCTACGCCGGCCACCAGGTGCAGCCGCGGCAGGCGCTGGCGCTGCTGGGGGGACGGGGATGGGTGGCGCACCCCGACGAGGGCGTGAACCGCACCTTCCACGAGGCGGGGCTCACCGCGCGGCTCGGCTTCCAGGAAGCGTTCTACACGCCGGCCGACGTCGAGGGGCTGACGCTGGAGGAGGTGATCTTCACCCGCGGCGAGGCGTGGAAGCCGGTGCCGCTGGCCGAGGTCCCGCCGCGCGTGTTCAGCGAGGCGATGCGCGACCTCGACCTCGTCGTGAGCGTGGCGCACCGCGGCGCCGTGGACCCCGAGGCCAGCGCGTCGACGGTGGAGATGCGCGCCGCGCTGCTGCGGGAGACGTGCGCGCTGCTGGGGCTGGAGAACGTGGAGGTGCAGGCGAACCACGCGGTGATCCGCGGTTCGCTCGGCACCTATTCGGTGCACCTGGGGAGCGCGGGGGCGCAGGTGCTTCCCGGCGCGGCGCTGTTCATCGTGGCCGTGCACTCGCAGCACCGCGGGCGCCTCTTCCTCCCCTTCGCCGACGACGACCCGCGCACCGCCGAGGTGCTGGCGAAGGTGCTCCTCCTCGCCCGCGACAAAAAGATCCAGGACCCCAACATCCTCGACCAGATCCGCGCGGCCGGGCTGACGGGCGCGGCGTAGATCCGCTCCCGGCCCCCATACCGGATCCCAGGATCAGCTGCGCATCGGAGGAAGGAATGTCATTCCGAAGGCGCTGCGCCGCCCTGTCCTCCATGCCAATGCGTGGCGCCTGAGGAATCTGTGGCCGGCTCCCGAGCCACAGGCCGCCTGCCGCTCGGGACCCATGCCATGGATTCCTCGGGTACCGCCTGGCATCAGCGCGATTGAAGGTTCGGAGCAGCGGCGCCGCTCGGAATGCACGATCGATTGCGGCAGCCGGTATCATATCACGCAAAGACGCAGAGCCGCAGAGAGGCACACGACCCCTCCGCGGCTCTGCGTGATTTGATTCTTCCTTCGGGATCAGGCCCCGACCGGGCAGCCGACCTGGGTGCAGCCGCGCTCGGAGACGCACCGGTCCACGGCGGATTCGTCACAGCGCGGCCCCTTGGTGCACTCGCGCGACGTCGGGCAGTCCAGCGCCGCCGACGGGCAGTTGTCGCCCTTCGTGCGCGGGCACTCGGCCAGCTCGCTGCAGCCGCGCGCCGAGGGGCACGCGTCGACCGCCGAGCAGTCGGGATCCTGCAGCCCGGTGTTCCCCTTCTGCCGCGCGTTCACCGTGCCGAACGCGCGCACCGCCGCGTCCGTCGCGAACGACTGCACTTCCAGCGCGTTCAGGTCCAGCGTGAGCTTCCTCATGATCCCCTCCCATTCCGTGGTGAGATGAAATGGGCTGCCCCGCCGAGGCAGCCCGCGGAGGCAGCTACAATATTCGTCCGATCGAGCAGTCGAACAAGAAAGGCGTAAACGACACGATGAGTGACGAGCGACGGGGGCAGCGTTGCCGCTCCCGTCTTCATCGTTCGAAGTGATCATCCAACTCTCTTGACGGATTGTTCACTCTGATTATCTTGGGCTCACCTCGACCGCTGGTCGGCCGATCGAGCGAGCGCCTTCCCTCTACCACGCAGTCTGGTCGAGCGGGACCGCCGCGGATGTTCTTGTACGTATCGACCTGACCGGCAACGACTTACGACCTGTGGGCAAACGTATGTATTCTGCGTGAAAATTTCTGTTGTGTTCGACTTTTCTTCGGTATATCTTGGCCGGACCGTCGGAAACGGCGGGACCCATCCGGATCTCATCGGTTCGTGTCGATCCGGCGGCCCGTCGTTCGTCGCTTCTGCAGGGGGAGACGGTGAGTCCCTGTCCGTAAGGGCAGCCCCTGCCCCGCCCTTCGCACGAGGCGCGGACATCCGGCACCGCGCCAGATTGCACGTTCGCCGCGCCCACCCGCGCGGCGGGTCGCCCGAAGCTGGAGGAGGAGAGCCCATGCAGCTTGCCGAGATGTTCATCCGCCGGCCCGTGCTGTCCAGCATGGTGAGCCTCGGCCTGGTGCTGGTCGGCGCGATCGGCTACACCCGCCTGCCGGTGCGCGAGTTTCCCGACGCCGACCCGCCGATCGTGTCCGTCACCGTGTTCCTGCCCGGCGCCAGCCCGCAGGTGGTCGAGTCGGCGGTGACGGACGTGCTGGAGGAGGAGCTGTCGAGCGTGGAGGGGCTGCGCACGCTCACCAGCGCCAGCCAGGAGCAGGTCAGCACCATCACCCTGGAGTTCACGCTCGACCGCTCCATCGAGGCCGCCGCGCAGGACGTGCGCGACAAGGTCTCGCGGGTGCGCGGCCTCCTGCCCGAGGACGCCGAGGAGCCGGTGATCGCCAAGGAGGAGGCCGACGCCTTTCCCATCATGTTCCTGGCGCTGAGCTCCACCAGCCACGGGTTGATGGAGCTCTCGGACATCGCCGACCGCCAGATCAAGCCGCGGCTGCAGACCATCCCCGGCGTCTCGGGCGCGCCGATCTACGGCGAGCGGCGCTTTTCCATGCGCGTGTGGCTGTCGCCGCGCGAGCTGGCGGCGCGCGGGCTGACCGCGCAGGACGTGGAGAACGCGATCCGCTCGCGCAGCGTGGAGATCCCGGCGGGGCGCATCGAGTCGGACCGGCGCGAGTTCTCGGTGCGCTACCTGGGCGAGATGAAGACGCCCGACGAGTTCGCCGCGCTCACCGTGGCCAGCGGCGAGGGTGGGCTGGTGCGGCTGGGCGACGTGGCGCGCGTGGAGCCCGGGCCCGAGGACGAGCGCTCGGTGACCCGCTACTCGGGGAAGGACGCGGTGTTCATCGGCGTGGTGCGGCAGTCGAAGTCGAACATGCTGCAGGTGGCCGAGGGGGTGCACGACCAGCTGCCGGCCATCCAGGCGGCGCTCCCGCCGGGGGTGAGGCTGGAGATGGCGTTCGACGGCTCGGTGTTCGTGCAGCGCTCGATCCGGGAGGCGCAGGAAACGCTGCTGATCGCCGCCGGGCTGGTGATCGTCATCATCTTCGTGTTCCTGCGGACGCTGCGTGCCACCTTCATCCCCGCGGTGGCCATCCCCGTGTCGATCGTGGCCACCTTCGCCGTCCTGGCCGCGCTCGGCTACAGCATCAACACCCTCACCCTGCTGGGGCTGATCCTGGCCATCGGCATCGTGGTGGACGACGCCATCATCGTGCTGGAGAACGCCTACCGGCACCAGGAGGAGCTGGGGAAGGACCCGCAGACGGCGGCCATCGACGGCACGCGCGAGATCACCACGGCGGTGATCGCCACCACCATCGCCCTCCTGGCGGTGTTCTCGCCGCTGCTCTTCCTGACCGGCGCCACGGGGCGGCTGTTCAACGAGTTCGGCGTGGCGGTGGGCGGCGCGGTGCTGGCCTCGGGGATCGTGGCGCTCACCCTCTCGCCCATGCTGTCGGCCAAGATCCTCCGCGTTCCGCCGCGCGAGTCGCGCTTCTCGCACGCGGTGGGCGCGTTCCTCGACGGGCTCACCGCGCGCTACGGGCGCACGCTGCAGGCGTCGCTCCGCCGCCCGCTGCTGGTGGTGGCGGGCGGGGCCGCGCTCACCGCCTCGGCGGTGCTGCTCTTCCGCGCGCTGGAGCGCGAGTTCGTGCCGCCGGACGACCGGGGGTTCTTCTTCACCTTCGTGGTGGCGCCGGAGGGCTCGTCGGTGGCCTACACCGACGGGTACCTGCGCCAGATCGAGGCGATCACCCAGCGCACGAAGGACGTACGCTCGACCTTCACGGTGATCGGCTTCGGCGGGAGCGCGCCGAGCTCGGCCTTCTTCGGGACCATCCTGGAGGACATGGACAAGCGCGACCGCTCCGCGCAGGAGATCATCCAAGAGGTCCAGCCGCAGTACTTCTTTGGCGTCCCCGGCGTGTTCGCGTTCGCGGCCAACCCGCCGGCGTTCGGGGGCTTCCTTCCCCCGGTGCAGTTCGTGGTGCGGAACCGCGACTTCGACGCGCTGGTGGGGGGGATGGACGCGCTGACCGCGCGCGCGGGGAAGATCCCGGGGCTGCTGAACGTGGACACCGACCTGCGCGTGACCCGCCCCGAGCTGGTGGTGGAGATGGACCGTGACCGGGCCGAGGACCTGGGCGTGCCGGCGCGCGACATCGCCACCACGCTGCAGACGCTGCTGGGCGGCCGCGACGTCTCGCGCTTCACCTCCGACAACAAGCTGTACGACGTGATCCTGCGGCTCGACCCGCGCGAGCGGGCCACGCCGTCGGACATCACCGGGCTGCAGGTGCGCGGCCGCGACGGCAGCCTGGTGCAGCTCGACGCGGTCACGCGCGTGGAGGAGCGGGTGGCGCCGCGGCAGCTGAACCACCACAACCGCGTCCGCGCGTTCACCCTCTCGGCCAGCCTGGCCCCGGGATTCACCATCGGCGCCGCGCTCGACTCGCTGAACGCCGCGGCCGCCGAGGTGCTGCCGCCCGGGAGCACGGTGGAGCTGGCCGGCGAGTCACGCGAGTTCCGCGAGAGCGGCGGCGCGCTGTACTTCGCTTTCGCGCTGGCGCTGATCTTCGTGTACATGGTGCTGGCGGCGCAGTTCGAGTCGCTGCTGCACCCGCTGACCGTGCTGCTGGCGGTGCCGCTGGCGGTCACCGGCGCGCTTGCGGCGCTCTGGCTGGCGGGCTCCACCCTCAACGTCTACAGCCAGATCGGGATGATCCTGCTGATCGGGCTGGTGTCGAAGAACTCCATCCTCCTCGTTACCTACGCCAACGACCTGCGCGAGCGGGGGCACGACGCCCTCTGGGCCATGCGCGAGGCCGGCCGCATCCGCCTCAGGCCAATCCTGATGACCTCGGTGGCCGCGATCATCGGGATGCTGCCGATCGCGCTGGGGCTGGGCGCCGGCGGCGGCAGCCGGCGGCCGCTGGGCTACGCCATCATCGGCGGCCTGCTGGTGTCGACGCTGCTCACGCTCTACCTGGTGCCCGCCGTGTTCGTGCTGTTCGAGCGGCTGCGCGGAGAGCGGCACGCCGCGGCGCCGGTGGCCATCCCCGTTCCCCCGATCCACGGCGAGCCGGCGCGCACCCCGGCGGCCGCGTCCATGGAGGCCCGATGAGCAGGAGATGGAGACATTCGGCGCTGCTCGCCGCGCTCGCGCTGGCGGGCGGCCGGACGGCGGCGACGGCGGCGGCCCAGGCGCCGGCGGGCGGCGTGCCGGTGGTGACGCTGTCCGAGGCGCGGCAGCGGGCGGCGGCGGTCGACGCCGACGCGGTGGCGGCGCGGATCGAGGTACGGACGGCCGTCTCGGAGCGGCGCGCCGCGTGGACCGACCTGGTCACCCCCCGGGTGACGGCGGCCACCAGCTACACCCGCTTCTCGGACCCCTTCTTCAACTTCGGCACCGGCGACATCAGCGCCAGCGCCACCAGCGCCACCCTCCAGGCCAGCTACACCCTCCCGGGGACGGCCAAGCTGGCGGAGCTCCGGCGCTCGCGGGCCACGCTGGAGAGCGCGGAGGCCAGCGAGACGGCCACCCGCTTCCGCACCGCGCTGGAGGCCGACGCGGCCTACTTCGCGGTGCTGGCCGACCGCGAGCTGGCCCGCGTGGCGGCCGACCGGCTGCGCCGCGCCGAGGAGCAGCTCGGCATCGCGCGGGTGCGGGTGGCCGCGGGCGAGGCGATCGCCTCGGACTCGCTGCAGCTCCTGCTCGAGGCCAACCGCGCGCGGCTGGCCATGCTGCGCAGCGACTCGGCGGTGGCGGTGTCGCGGTTGCGCCTTGGGCGCAGGATCGGCCTGGCGGGGCCCGCCGAGCCGGCGCCGCTCGACACGGCCGCGCCGCCGCCGCTGCCGCTGAGCGAGGAGCAGGCGGTGGCCGAGCTGCGCGCGCGCGGGCCGGAGCTCGAGGCGGCGCGCGCGGTCGAGCGGCGCGCGGACGCCGCCCTGGGGGTGGAGCGCGCGGGGTACCTGCCGCAGCTGTCGCTGGACCTGGTCCGGGGCGCGTACGACGCCGAGTTCTTCCCTTCCGCGCTCCAGCGCACGCAGCTGGCGGTCACCGTCTCGCTGCCGATCTGGAACGGCGGCCAGCGCGAGCTGGCGGTGGCGCGGGCGCGCGGCCAGCGCGACGCGGCCCGCGCCGCGCGCGAGGAGCGCGAGCGGTCCGCGGCCGAGGCCGCCGCGGAGGCGTATCACGGCTACGAGACGGCGCGGGCGGCCGCCGGGCTGGCCAGGGTGGGCGTGGCCGCCGCATCCGAGGGATACCGCGTGCAGCGCGTGCGCTACCGCGAGGGCGCCACCACCATGCTGGACCTGCTGGAGGCGCAGGTCGCGCTCACCGGAGCCGAGGCCGAGCTGGTTCAGGCGCGCTACGCGGCGCGGCTGGCGCTGGCGCGGCTCGAGGCGCTCCTCGGCCGGCGCATCTTCGACGCAGGCGAAACGGAACCCACCAACCCGCGAGGCGGACGATGACGACACCTTCACCCGAACCGGCACGGCGGTGGCGGCCGCGGCGCCCCATCCGCACGGCGGTGATCGTGGTGCTCGGGCTGGTGGTGGCCGTGCTGCTGGCCCGCGGCCGCTTCGCCAGCCCGGGCGAGGCGAAAACGGCCGGCGCGGGCGGCGCCGGGCCCGGGGCGATGCCGCCGATGCCGGTGGACGTCGACACCGCGCGGCGGCAGAGCGTGGTCGACGCCCTGCGCGCCACCGGGCGGATCGAGGCGGTGCAGGCGGTCGAGCTGCGCCCCGACGAGCAGGGCCGCATCACCCGGCTTCTCTTCCAGGAGGGGCAGTCGGTGGCGCGGGGCACGCCGCTGATCCGGATCGACGCGGCCATGCTGCTGGCGCAGGCCGAGCGCGCCGAGGCGGAGCGCGACCTGGCCCAACAGCAGCTCGCGCGCGTGCGCCGGCTGCGCGAGCAGAACGCGGCGGCGCCCGCCGACCTCGAGCGGGCCGAGGCCGCCGCGCGCAGCGCCGAGGCGGCGCTGGGGCTGCTCCGGCTGCAGATCGCGCGGACCACGGTGCGCGCGCCCTTCGCCGGCGTGGTGGGCCAGCGCCTGGTCAGTACGGGCGACTACGTCACCCCCGCCACGCCGCTGCTCACGCTGCAGACGGTCGATCCGCAGCGGGTGGTGCTCGACGTGCCCGAGCGCCACGCGCTGCAGCTCCGCCCCGGGCAGACCGTGGAGTTCACGGTGGCGGCCCAGCCGGGACGCATGTTCCAGGCGCAGGTCGAGTTCATCGACCCGGTGGTGCAGAGGGCCGGCCGCACCATCGTGGTGAAGGCACGCGCCCCCAACGGCGACCGCCTGCTGAAGCCGGGGATGTTCGTCGAGGCCCGGCTGGCCATCGAGACGCGCGCGAACGCGATCGTGGTTCCCGAGGACGCGGTGCAGCCGCTGCGAACCGCGAACGTCGTCTGGGCCGTGGCCGGCGGGAAAGCGAGCCGCCGCGAAGTCCGGCTCGGCGCGCGCTCGCAGGGCTTCGTGGAGGTGCTGAGCGGCGTCCAGGCGGGCGAGCCGGTGGTGGTGGGCGGGCTGGAGCGGATGGCGGAGGGGATGGCGGTGGCGCCGCGGCCTCGCGGTGGGGCGCAGCCTTCCACGCCGCCCCCGGCGCCGTAACCCTCGTGGTGGGAGATGCCGAAGAGGGCGGCCGGTGGCCGCCCTCTTCGGCAAATTCGCTTCATCCAAACGCGGATCGGTCGAGGAATGTCGATCAGAAACGGCTGAACGGGTTCCCCACCAGGTCCAGGGGATTCACGAAGCCACCGCATTCCTCCCCCGTGGCCATGGTCGTCGGCGGATCGCCCTCCTCGCCCGTGGCCATGGTGCTCGGGTCCTCCGACATCCCCCACGAGCCGTGGTGCGTGATCGGCAGGTCCTCGCGCACCCATACGTAGATCCCGCCGAGCGGCACCGCGGACTCGGAGATCCGCTCGCTGTGCACGATCCCCTCGAGCGGCACGTCCACGAAATGCCGCAGCTCGAGGTCGAGAAAGATGCGGACCGACTTGCGGTCGGCGGACGGGCCGACGTAGCCGCGGATCGCCTTCACGCGCGGGCGCTCGCCGCCCTTCGTCATCGCCGCGACAAAGGGATGGGGCTCGAAGCTCTTGCTGGTGCGTGCCATGAGCGGATGTGGGTGAGGGGAAGAAGAAACCGACGACATCTCGACCCAACGTAATCGTCCGCCGTCGTTCAGCCCACCAGTTCGTCCACCCGCTTCGCCGAGAACCCGGCCGTCGCTTTATCGCTGCGGACGATGACGGGGCGGGTGACGAAGGTGTACTCCTGCGCCATCAGCCGCACCATCTCGTCCTCGGAGACCTCGCGCTCGTGCAGGCCCATCTGGCGGAATTTCATCGCCCGCTTCGAGAAGAGCTTTTCCACGCCGCCGACCTTCGCGGCAAGCGCGCGGACCTCGTCCTCAGACAGCGGCTGTTCCTTGAGATTGCGGTAGCCGCGGACCGGGACGCCCTTCTCCTGCAGGTGGGCGACGGCCTTCTGGCAGGTGGTGCACTGTGTGTTTCAGAGTAACCACGGTTCACGAATTTATGTATCCCTCTAACCGGACGGGGAGATCCACACATTGGTACATTAACGTCCCAAGGCTGTCCCATTGGTGCCACGATGCTGATACGAGCCGCAAAAACGCCTGTTCCAGCTCCGCCCGATAGCCGATGCCCCATTAACGGCTTACAAGTGGAGGCCGGCGGACGAAAAACTCCGGCTCAACGCATGCACAACGGGAGGCCGCAGTCATGAGCGCGTTGAGTCAGCAAATCGTCGCACTGCTCGCAAGTCCCGTGATCTGACGCCTCCTCATCCAACCAGCACCTCGCGCCACCCATGGTCCGCGAGGCGACCCTCTTGTCCACATGCACCCGCGGGTCCAGACGAGCACCGGGCTCGCGCTGGCGTCGCCGCTGCACGATGCACTCTTCGCCGCCTGGTAGCGGCAGCAGCGGGGGCCAAGCTCACCGCGAGAAGGCGCGGCGAGCAGACTCTTGAATCGGATTCGAAGCGTTAGCTGCAGGCCTGTGCGTTTTCATGCGGTATTTCATGGATTGGAGGAGTCAATGTGCACCATCACCATCACATCCGTCACGCCGGTCTACAGCCAGGGAGCCTTGTCGCAGGTCACAGTGGTGGGCACCACCTTCGACTGCGACGTGGTGGACGTCCAGATCCGGTGCGTGAAGATCGCGGCGCTCAAGCAGGTGATGATCGGCCCCGGGAACGTGTTCACCGCCACCTTCCCAGCCGCGGACCTGAAGGCGGCCGGCTGCCTGTGCGGAGGCACCGTCACCGTCGACGTGACCTGTTCCAACGGCAAGTGCAAGGCGCAGTCATGGACGGGGAAGCTGGCGTGCTGCCAGGACATCGCCGTCTCGGCCGTGGTGGGCGAGTGCAACGGCGACGGCGAGCGCCTGGTGATGCTGTTTGCGCAGAACTCCGGCCCGACCGCGGCGACCCCGAGTTGGGACTTCGGCGACGGACAGACCGGCGCTGCGTTCGCGCTTCCCATCGGGCCACCGGTCGGGACCCAACACGCCTACCAGCCGCCGGGCCCGTACCCGGCCAAGCTCAAGCTCCCCGGGTGCCCCGACCTCCCGGTGTCCATCACGGTCCCGCCCTGCTGCACGAAGCTGATGGCTTCGGCGACCGTGGGCGAGTGCGACGAGTCCGGGAAGCGCCCGGTGACGCTCGTCGTCCAGAACGCGGGGAGCGTGAGCGCCACGCCGACCTGGAACTACGGCGACGGCCACTTCGGCAACCCGTTCACGCTGGCGCCGGGCGCCACGCACACAGAGCAGCATTCCTATCTGCCACCGGGTCCTTACACGGCGACGCTAACGGTCCCCGGATGCCCGTCCCAGGACATCAACGTCGAGATCCCGGGCTGCTGCACGGAGTTGGTGGTCTCGGCCACCGTGGGCAAGTGCGACAAGCTCGGGAAGCGCATGGTGACGCTCGTCGCCCAGAACGCCCAGAGCCTGGGCAGCACGAGCGTGGTAGCGACCTGGAACTACGCAGGCAACGCCGGCACCCCGTTCACGCTGGCACCGGGCGCCACGCACACGGAGCAGCATCTCTCCCTGCCGGGCACCTACCCGGCGACGCTCACGATCCCCGGGTGCCCGCCGCAGAGCGTCACCGTCAAGGTCCCAGTCTGCTGCCCGGCGATCACGGTGGCTGCGCAGGTGGGCAAGTGCAACCCCGACGGCACGCGGACGGTGACGCTGCACGCCTCGAACGCCGGGCCGCCGGTGAGCTCGATCTACTGGGTCTTCGGCCAGAGTCCGCCCCAGATTGGGTCACCGTTCTCGCTGGGCGTGGGCACGCCGCACTCGGAGAACCACGACTACGCGCCGGGGACGTACACCGCGACCCTGATGGTCGGCGAGGGATGTCCCGGTGTGCCCGTGACCTTCACCGTGGAGCCCTGCTGCCCGCAGATCACCGTCTCGGCGAAGGTGGGCGACTGCGACCGGGACGGCAAGCGGCTGGTGACGTTGCAGGCCACGAACGCCGGGCCGCCTGCGAACGGGATCTATTGGGTGTACGGCGACGGCTCCCCGAACGGGTCCCCGTTCTCGCTCGGCGTCGGCACGACGAACACTTCGACGCACGGCTACGCGCCGAAGACGCCGGCAAGCTACACGGCCACGCTAAAGATCCCCGGCTGCCCGGACGTGCCCGTCACCTTCGACGTTCCGCCGTGCTGCCCCACGGTGACCATCTCGGCCACGGTGGGCGCCTGCAACGCGGGAAAGCGGGACGTGACGCTGCACGCCTCGAGCACCGGGCCGGGCACCGTCAACGCCTACTGGAAGTTCGGAGACGGGTTGCAGGGGGCCCTCTTTCCGCTGGGCCCCAACGCGTCGGGGAGCGAGCAGCACACCTACGGGGCCGGGCCGTACACGGTCACCTTGGTCCTCCCGGACTGCCCCGCGCAGAGCCTCACCCTCAACGTGGCGGAGTGCCCTCCGTGTCCCCCGTGCCCGCCCGGGTGCACCTCGATCCCCGACCTCCCACCCGGCTGTATCGATCTCACGCTCCCGGGATGCCCCGCGGGATGCGTCTCCGGCTGCGCCGGGTGCCTGGGGTGCGGGGGGAGCTGCATGGGCTGCCTCTGCCGCATCCTCTGCTGGCTGTGGATCATACTCCTGGCGGGCTACCTGCTCGGCATCGCGACCGGTGCGCTCGCGAACGTGGTGGCGCTCGCCATCGCCACGGTCGTGCTGGTCCTGTTCGCCTGGCTGTACATCAAGCTCTGCAAGCTGTGCAGCCTGGTGAAGTGCACCTGGATCGCGCTGATCGTGTTCATCGTGGTGGTCGTCTTCGCCCTGCTGTTCGGCGTCGTGCTGGTGGGGCTGGGACCCGCGCTGCTGGTGGCGGCCGGGATCTTCGTGGCGGCGCTGCTGGTAAACTACTTCTTCTGCACCGGAAAGATCGGATTCTGAGAAGCGGTCCGGGATGATTGCCGAGCCGGAGAAGGCAGACGGCGACAGCGCACCATCCCGAAATCAAAGGCCCGCCGGGGGGAGCGCTCCCGGCGGGCTGTCCATACCCTCAGCCTCAGCCCACTCGATCAGGGGCGCACGAGGTCGTGCATCGCTCGATGCAGCTCTTCCGTGAGATCAGGTCCTGCATGAAGAAGGATCGGAGCGCCGCCTGCGCTCCCACCCGCACCCCGTCCGGATCGTTCGGCCGCGCGCGAAGGCCCGAAGCGCATCTATCGGCCCCCCTTGCATGAGAACAAAATTCCCGTCAACGATGAACCGCTCGGGCCACCTGTGGAACTCACCAGCGAATCGTGCACCGTACTGAAATCCTCAATGCCAATTTCGCAGGTACATTCATCATGCTTCGGCGACGAGTTCGTCCACCCGCTTCGCTGAGAACCCCGCCGTGGCGCGCTCACCGCGGACGAGGACGGGGCGGGTGACGAAGGTGTACTCCTGCGCCATCAGCCGCACCATCTCGTCCTCGGAGACGTCGCGCTCGTGCAGGCCCATCTGGCGGAACTTCATCGCGCGCTTTGAGAACAGCTTCTCCACGCCGCCCACCTTCGCCGCGAGCGCGCGGACCTCGTCCTCCGACAGCGGCTGCTCCTTGAGATTGCGATAGGCGCGGACCGGGATGCCCTTCTCCTGCAGGCGGGTGACGGCCTTCTGGCAGGTGGTGCAGTACGGAAGCCAGTAGACGTCGACCGCGCCGTCGTCCTTCGCGGCCGCCATCACCCCACCGCCGCGGGCTGGCGCGTATCGGCGTACTCCGCGCAGAGGGCCAGCACCTCGGCGTCGGTGAAGGTGTGGTCGCACTTCTTGGCGGCGTCGAACACGTGGTTCGCCAGGCCGTCGTCGGCGCCGTCGAACCCGTGCGCCTTCAGCCAGTAGCGCACGTTGGAGATGCCGCTCATGTGGCCGATCTCGATCTTCTGGCTCAGCCCGAACCACCCGGCGGGAACGCCCGAGTAGATGCGGTCGGCCAGCCAGGCGTCGCCCTTGGCCTCGGCCTTGACGATGGCCGCGGCGTGCACCCCCGTGCCCGTGCGGAACGCGTCCTCGCCGAACACCGGCCAGTTGTAGGCGATGGGAACGCGGCAGGCGTCGGCGGCCAGCTGCACGTACTCGTTCAGCTTCGACACGTCCCGGTCGTGGAGCCCCAGGAGCTTGAGGTTGACGAGCAGCAGGTCCATCTCCGCGTTGCCGCAGCGCTCGCCGATCCCCAGCGCGGTGCCGTGGATGCGGTGCGCGCCCTCCTCGATGGCCGCCAGGCAGTTGGGGATGGCCAACCCGCGGTCGCGGTGGCCGTGCCAGTCGATCTTCACGTCCTCGCCGCTGGGCTCCACCACCTCCTGGCGGATGAAGCGCACCAGCCGGCGGACGCCGTGCGGCGTTGCGTGCCCCACCGTGTCGGCCAGGCAGATCCGCCGCGCGCCGCACTCGATGGCGGTCTGATACAGTTTCTTGAGCACCTCCGGCCGGGCGCGGGTGGTGTCCTCGGTCACGTACATCACCGGCAGCCCGTTCTGAACCGAGAAGCCGACGGCGTCCTCGGTGGCATGGAGCATCCGGTCGAGCGTCCAGTCCTCGGCGTACTGGCGGATGGGCGAGCTGCCGATGAACGTCGCCGCCTCGATCGCGATCCCCACCCGCTGCGAGATGTCGATGATGGGCTGCAAGTCGGCGCGCACCGTCCGCGCGGCGCAGTTGGGCTCGATGGGAAGGCGGTGGTCGGCGATCTCGCGGGCGAGCGCCTCCACGTCGCGCACCGCGCGAGGGCCGGCGCCGGGAAGGCCGATGTCGGCCGAGGCGATGCCCAGCTCCGACATCAGGTGCAGCAGCCGGACCTTCTCCTCGATGGTGGGGTCGGTCACCGAGGGCGACTGCAGCCCGTCGCGCAGCGTCTCGTCGTTCAGCTGCACGCCGCGGCGGGTGGAGTAGTCGAAGCAGCCTTCAACGCAGTTCCAGTCGTGGATCAGCTCGCTTTCCTGCATCGTTCCTCTGTGGGCGTGGTGCGGACGGCGACGGGCGTGGACGGGCCGGAGCGCGCGTTGAGCGGCGCTCAGCCGCGGCGGCCGGAATCTTAGCAGAACGGTCGTCCGAACGAAACGTGCCGTGCGAATGGGGCCGCGGCGGGAAGCCTCTGCCAGCGTGGACGGCGTACTTGTGATGGGATAGGATCACGGCGAAGAACAGCAACAGGACCTCAGTGCCCAGAACCGGGAACACCCAAGAGGACTTCGTAGCCGCCCGAGCGGTGATGAAAAAACAGCCGAGCAGGCAGAAGGCAATCGCGACGAACACCGCTGAAGCTGGATCATTCGGCAGGACCACATTCCACAGCGGCGTCTTCACGCGAGCACCAGACCCACCTGCGTTTGAGGCGTTTCTTCTCATCTGGCACCCTGTGCGGATGAGGTCCTAAAGGACAGAGCGGATGCAGTAGCTAGACGAGATGAACGGGCAACAGCTCTCCCCAGTTCCGCAGGTACCGCCGCACCAGAAGTTCCCATCTAGATCGCTCCAGAGGACTTGAAGCGGTCGATAAAAACAAATCGAGCCGGCACCCCGGCAGGGGGTATCGGCTCGTCTCAGCAGAATCAGGTGCGCCCGACGCGGCGCTGTTGAAAGCGAACCTAGCGTGTGTATCTGCAGAGGTCAAGCACTGCGTTTGACACCACCTCCCTCCCTCGGCATTCTTCCGCCGTCCACCTCCCGTTGATCGCGATGCCCTCGACGCCGGCGGTTCCCCTGCTTTCCGACGCCCGCCTGAAGCCCGTCCGCGCGCTCGCGCACGAGACCGACGCCGACACGCTGCACGACCAGCTCGAGCTGGTGTCCATCCCCGCCCCGCCCTTCGGCGAGGATACGCGCGCCGCCCGGCTGGTCGAGCGCTTCCGCGAGATCGGGCTGGCCGACGTGCGCCGCGACGGCGAGGGAAACGTGCTCGGCGCCATCCCCGGCGCGAACGGCGACCCGCGGCCCGTGGTCGTGGCCGCGCACCTCGACACCGTCTTCCCCGCGGGAACGGACCTGTCGCTCCGGCGCGAGAACGGGCGCATCTACGCGCCGGGGATCACCGACAACGCGCGCGGGCTGGCGGGGATGCTGGCCGTGGCGCGCGTGCTGGCGCGGACGGGCGTGCGGCCGCATCGCCCCGTGGTGTTCGTCGGCACCGTGGGCGAGGAGGGCGCGGGCGACCTGCGCGGCGTGAAGCACCTCTTCGCCGGCGAGGGCGAGCTGCGGCGGGCGGCGGCGTTCATCGCGCTGGACGGGTCGGGGCTGCGCCGCATCGTGCACCGCGCCATCGGCTCGCGGCGGCTGCGGGTGGAGGTGGCGGGGCCGGGCGGGCACTCGTGGGCGGACCGCGGCGCGCCCAACCCCATCGTGGCGCTCGGCGCGGCGGTGTCGGAGATCGCCACGCTGGCGCTCCCCGAGCCGTCTCGCACGGCGCTGACGGTAGCGCGGATCGGCGGCGGCACCAGCATCAACGCCATCCCCGACGGCGCGTGGATGGAGCTGGACATGCGCAGCGAGGCGCCCGGCGTGCTCCCGCGCTTGGAGGAGAGCGTGCGCGGCGTCCTGGCCCGCGTGGTCGACGAGGAGAACGCCACGCGGCGGAAGGGAACGGAGCCGCTGGCGGCCGCCATCACCGTCATCGGCGACCGCCCCAGCGGCGAGACGCAGCCGCGCGAGCCGCTGGTGCAGGCGGCGTCGGCCATCACCTACGGCCTGGGGCAGCGGCCGGAGCTGGTCGGCTCGTCGACCGACGCGAACGTGCCGATGGCGCTCGGCATCCCCTCCATCGCCATCGGCGTGGGCGGCGACTCGGGCGGCATCCACACCACCGACGAGTGGTACAGCAACGAGAACGGCGCCCTCGGCGTCGAGCGCGCCCTCCTCATCATCCTCGCCGCCGCTGGCGTGCAGGCGTAGACGCAGACGCTCCCCGCATCATCACTTCGCGCCAATGCAGATCGCCCCACGTCGGCATCCGCGTGGGTGATCTGCATCCCCATCTCTCAATATCACAGCCGAATCGATTCGCAAAGCCGGAGAGATATCCTTTTAGCGCCACGGTTCACCCGGTATCATGCGGTTGCGCCCTTCAGATCCGGAGGCGCACGGCCGTGAACCGTTCACGTGGGGGAGGCGCCATGAAGAAGCTTCGGCTGATGCTCGACGAGCTGCGGGTGGACTCATTTGCGACTGATGGCCTGGCTCAGGAGGCCGGCACCGTGCGCGCGCACGAGAGCCTGCTCCGCTGCACCGAGACATGCGACACCGGCGACTTCACGTGCGACGGTGGCGGCAACACCTGCGACGACGCCAACAGCTGCCAGATCAGCTGCTCCGACTGCAACTCGTACTACTGCGCCACGGGCGGCGTGTCGTGCGGCCGGTTGTCGTGCGTGTACACCTGCGCGGTCGGGTGCTGACGCTCCGCTGAGTAGATCCCCGGACCGGTACGGAAGGGCCGCACTCCCCGCCGGAGAGCGGCCCTTCGTCGACGCTTCATCCCCCTCCGTCCATCCCTCCCCCACCGCTCTCCGCGTCAGCTCCGCGCGGCCGGTCACATTTCCGGCACCCCGGCGCCGTATCGCGCGTCCTATAGACGGCGCGGAACGCGCCTGGCCGCGACCCCATCCGCGGCCACCCCTCGGACCGGAGACCCTACCATGCGCAAGATCAGGCTCGACATGGACGACCTGCAGGTGGTGTCGTTCACCACGCAGAAGGCGGAGAACAAGGAGGGCACCGTGCACGCCCACGCGCAGACCGAGTGGAACACCTGCCAGGGCGGCACCTGCGACCCCGGCGACACCTGCTGGGACAGCTGCGACGGCGTGTGCGGCACCTACTTCTGCGCGCCGACCGAGGGGAGCTCCTGCCAGCAGGTAAGCTGCGTCATCTGGTCGTGCCGCTGCTGAACCGCGCGTGCCGGCCGAGCTCGAAGCCCCGCCCCGGATGCTCCGGAGCGGGGCTTCCGCATCTCCGCCATCCCCTTCCCTTCTCCCGCTCACCTCTTTCCTGCCGCCTCCCACATCCGCTCCGCGCAACCAGTCACATCACCGCCAATCCCGTCCCATGCCAGCCGTTCTACCGTGGCGCCGGAGCGCGCCCGGCCGCGACCATCCCGCGGCCGAACCCCGGAACGGAGACGACCATGCGCAAGATCAGGCTCGACGTCGACCAGCTGCAGGTGACCTCGTTCACCACCCAGGCGGCGGAGAAGGAGAAGGGTACGGTGCACGGCCACGCGGAAACTCTCGGCGCGGGCGAGACGTGCATCGGCAATACCTGCTGGGACAGCTGCGACGGCGTGTGCGGCACCTACTACTGCGTACCGACCGACGGCAACTCGTGCCAGCAGGCCACCTGCATCATCTACTCGTGCCAGTGCACCTTCACCTGCCGCTGCTGATCCGCGTGCGCCGGACGAGCGCGAAGCCCCGCCCCGGATGCTCCGGAGCGGGGCTTCGTTCGAGCAGGGAGCGGACGGCGCTATCCCTGCGCCACCACCGAGTGGTCGCCCACGTCCACCTGGCCGGTGACGCCGCGCACCTTCGCGTTGTCGCCCACCAGCGAGTCGTGCAGGTCGCAGCCGTCGATCTCCGCTCCCTGGCCGACGATGCAGTCGCGCAGCTTCGACCGCCGTACCGTCGTCCCGGCGCCGAGGGTGACGTTGGGGCCGATCTCCGCATCTTCCAGCGTGACGCCATCGGCCACGTGCACGGGCTCGCGCACGGTGACGCCGTCGTTCGCCGGGGGGCTCTTCCCCCGCGTGGTCGAGAGCACGTGGAGGTTCGTCTCCAGCAGCGTCTCCGGCTTCCCCGCGTCGTACCACCCCTGCACCTCCTCCACCTTCAGCTTCCCGCCGTGGTCCACCATGTACTGGAAGGCGTCGGTCAGGAAGTACTCGCCGCCGGGGCCGGTGGGCTGCGCCATCACGTGGTGGATCCCCTCGAACAGCAGCTTCCAGTCGCGGATGTAGTACAGGCCGATGTTGGCGAGCTTCGAGACAGGCTCCTTCGGCTTCTCGATGATGCGCCGCATGAAGCCCTGCTCGTCGGTCTGGATCACCCCGAAGCGCTGGTAGTCCTCGACCTCCTTGGCCCAGATCACCCCCGCCACGCCCTCGGGAAGGCGGTTGACGACGGTCAGGTCGGCATCGAACAGCGTGTCGACGAAGATGATGAGCAGGTCTTCGCGCACGAACGGCTCGGCCAGGCGGATGGCGTCGGCGGTGCCGTTCTGCTCCACCTGCTCCACGTACTCGGCGTGGAAGTCGGGGTACTCGGCGCGCATGTACGCCTCGACCTTCTCCTTCAGGTGCCCGGTGATGAGCACCGCCTCGTGCACGCCCAGCTGGCGGAGGTCGTCGAGGATGTAGGAGAGGACGGGCTTGTCGCCCACCTTCAGCAGCGGCTTGGGGGTCACGTGCGTGTGGGGGCGAAGGCGCGTGCCCTTCCCCGCCACCGGCATGACGACGATCACGCGGATCTCCGGATGCGATTGGGGTGATTGGACGTACGGACCGGCGGGGACGGGGCAGGTTCCGTACCCGGCGCGGGAAGATGGTGAAGCAGCCGGGCAGGCGAAAGTCCGCGTGTGCGAAAGTGCTGGGGATCGCGTGACGGAGATGATATTCGATAGACTGCCGGACACCGATCCGGATTGTCATCCTGAGGGCGCGTGCACCGTCGTCGCGTCGCGGACGATGCCTGCGCGCCCGAAGGATCTTGCAGGGCCGGCTGGAGATTAGCTCAACGGGCAGGCGTTTCCGCAGGGGCGAGTAGATCCTTCGGTCGGCGCCAGACGCCGGTGCGGACGAAAGTTAGGCGCGACGCCTCCCTCAGGATGAACCGGCGGTGTCGCCGAAGTCGAGATTGGGGGATGGGGATGTCGGAATCCGGCGGCGTGGATCGTTACATCCGGAGCACGCCGGAACTCCTTCGCTGGAGATGAGGATGAGCCCGCGGAACCGCCTCCCCCGCACCGCCCTGCTCGCCGCGATGGCGATCTCGTCGCCCGCCGCCGCGCAGGATGACCGGCTGCCGTCGAGCGCCGTGCAGGGGACGGAGGTGCGTGTGAGCAGCGTCGAGGCCACCATCACCTTCCCGCGGTACGACGCGGCGGCGTGGGGATGGCTGGCGGGCGACGGCCGCATGCTCCGGGGCGGGTACGAGTGGCGGATCTTCATGGAGGGAGAGGGTATCCCGCGCCAGGTCCACCTGAGCGTGCTGCCGCCGCGCGACGCCCGCCGCAGCTTCCCGTCGCTCGCCGCGCTGGTGGCCGCGGGCGACGCGCGCGTCTGCTGGCCGGTGATGATGATCACCTGCGACCAGACGCCGGTGGACGCCGACGTCCGCGGCGGCCGCGTGGTCCTCACCCTGCGCGACCGCGCGGCGATCCGGCGCCTGTTCGGCCTGCGCCCGGACTCGACGATGGCGTCCGTGACCGTGCCCGGCCGCCCCCAGCAGGCCACGTGGACCACGGTGCCCATCACCTACGTGGCGCCGCAGCTGCCGCCGCCCGACGCCGCGCTCCGGGCGGAAGTGGCCGCCGCGCGCAGGCTCGTCCACGCGCAGCTGAACGGCGGCGGGCGGTCGATCCAGGCGGAGGATTTCTCCTCGCACCTGTGGCTCACGCCGGGCGATTCGGTCGTCGTGCGCATCGAGGAGAACCGCTGCCAAGGCGACGCCTGCAGCGAGACGGCGACCTCCTTCGCCGACGCGCGGTGGTCGGTCGACGACGGCTCGGTGGTGCGGCTGCGCGAGATCCCCGACACGGCCTCGCGGCGGCGGCGGCACGTCTTCGGCAAGCGGCCCGTGCTGCTCACGGCGCTGCGGCCCGGGCGGACGACGATCCGCATCTCCGGGCTGCACAGCGACCTCGACACCATCCCCATCCCCGGACGCTTCGTCCCCGAGATCGCGCGCGAGATCGTGGTCACCGGTCCCGTCGCCGCCGTGCGCATCTGCCCGCGCCCAGAGGAGGTGCCGGGCGGGATCCCCATCCCCTTCCGCGTGGAGCTGGTCGACCGCGAGGGTGTCGTCTACCGCGATCCGCCGGCCAACATCGTCATCCACGACGGCGCCCCCTACCTGCACTGGCCGGCGCCGGGGGACACGACCATCCGCTTCGACCGGCTGGGGCCCGTCGTCCTGACCACCACCCCCTTCGCGGGGCTCTCCGACACCGTGCGCCTGCGCGTGGTCGCGCCCCGACGCGGCGCCTCCGCCGTCCCCGCGCGGCGCGACGGAGAGGACGGATGCGCGTCATCCTCCGTCTCTCCCACCCCGCTCCCCGCGCGCACCCGCCGCGAGTGAGCGGGCGCCCGCGGCCGAACGCGATCGTTGCCCCGCGCCGCGGCGGAAATCACCTTCGGAAGGACCATCCATTCGGCGGCTGCATCCAACGCGGGTGCGGCCGCATCCTCTCCATTCCGGTCATCTCGATCACCCCCACCACAGAGGCAATCCTATGGCCGACAAGATCATCGCCGTCAGCGACCTGCACATGGGGCGCGGGAACAACCAGGACGACTTCCGCAGCCCCGTCGACGGCAACTGGCGCGACGGCGAGTGGGAGGCGTTCTGCGGCTCCGTGGTCGACGCGTCGGAGGGAAAGCGGCTGACCTTCGTGCTGAACGGCGACATCATCGACCTCTGGGAGATCGCGAAGGACGAGGAGCTGTCCGGGCCCGGCGCCGCGGAGGAGATCCGCCGCAACCTCTGCTACCCGGCCGAGAGCCCCGAGGCGGAGGACCGCGCCACCGCGTTCGGGATGTGGCAGATCGACGCCTGCCTGGGCGTGCACCGCGGCTTCGTCAACGGGCTCCGGACGCTGCTCTCCGCGCCCAACGTGCGGATCGTGTACACCATCGGGAACCACGACCACGCGATGGCCAACCCGCGGCTGCAGGCGCACTTCCGCGACCACGTCGACGAGGCGGGCCCGGTCGGCGCGCACGACCCCGAGCGGCTGCGCTTCAGCTTCTACCACCAGGACGACGAGCTGCACGCCTACGTCGAGCACGGCAACCAGTTCGCCGGCGACGACTCGGCCTTCCGCAACCCGGCGAAGTGGACGGAAGAGGCGCTCGGCTACTACGCGCTGCGCTTCACCTGGAACCGCTACCAGGCCCAGCACAACGTGATCGCACCGAGCACGGCCGAGCAGCTGTCGCTGGTGCGCGCCATCCTCAGCGGGCAGTACACGCCCCAGCAGCTCGAGGTGATGCAGTACCTGATCGACTACTTCCTGGCCTTCGAGGACGGCGCCGTGCCCAAGCTGGCGGGCGGGTTCGGGATCGGGATCGTGCACGCGCGGTGGCGCAAGGAGGGGAAGCCGAAGGAGGCGAGCGAGCTGATGGCCAAGCGGGCCGCGGCCGACCTCAAGGCCGCCAAGCAGTCGGAGACGCAGGCCGCCGGCGCGGCGATGGGCCTGCTGCCGGGGAGCCCCGCCGAGGAGCTGACCCCCGACCCGTTCTACGACCGCTACACCGAGGGGCTGATCACCCGCTTCAACGGCGCCAGCCCGCCCTTCCCCGACCTCGACGCGGGGAGCACCAACAAGCTGCTGCTGGGCCACACCCACCGGCCGCTGAACCAGTGGCTCTACCGCGAGACGTTCACGAAGCAGCGCTACCTCAACTGCGGCACGTGGACGCGCGAGCTGAAGTCGCCCACCTTCGCCTACGTCGTCACCCCCAACTGGAAGGACCTCAGCGGCCTCCGCGAGTTCCGATAGACGTCGCGCCAATGCCGACCACTTGCGCGGGAGCGGCCTGCTTCCGCGCACGTTCGTCTGAACGGCGGCTGTTCCAGTAGCCCGGCGCACTTCCGCGCAAGTTCGTCCTAACGGACCAACCACCAGCGATGTCATTCCGAAGGCGCCGCGCACCGAAGCTGCGTCCGCGCAAGCGCTTGCGGCGCCTGAGGAATCTGTGGCCGGCGTCCGGCGCAGTCAGCGGCCTGTCGCGCGGTAACCGGCTATAGATTCCTCGGGCGCAACGACTTGGAGCACTTCGAAGGGTTCGGCGCAGCGCCCTCGGAATGACAGATTCGGGTTGAGTCCGGCTGTTCCAATAGCCGGCGCGGCTTCGCGCAAGTTCGTCCTAATGGCCCAACCACCAGCGATGTCATTCCGAAGGCGCCGCGCACCGAAGCTGCGTCCGCGCAAGCGCTTGCGGCGCCTGAGGAATCTGTGGCCGGCGTCCGAGCGGTCAGCGGCCGGTCGCGCGGCAACCGGCTATAGATTCCTCGGGCGCAAGGACTTGGAGCACTTCGAGGGTTCGGCGCAGCGCCCTCGGAATGACAGCTTTGGGGGTTCGGACGGAGGTTGTATTGGGCCGGCGATTCGCAGTCTCGCGCCGGGGGACGGCGGCCGGTAGATTGGCGCCCTTCATGGCCGGGCATCTCCGGCCGCGACCGACCATCGTCCGAACGACCCGACGGTATGGGGCTGATCCGCGCCCTCACCCGCAACCGCGCCTGGACCGCACCCGACTCGCCGGACCGGCGGCTGCGCGGGCGCGAGTATCCCGTCCCCTACGCCGAGGTGTGGGAGGCGGCGCTGGACACCGCGCGAAAGCGGCCACGCTGGACCGTCACCGAAGCAAAGCCGCGCACCGGCGAGATCCACGCCGAGGCGCGCACCGCGCTCTGGAAGTTCATCGACGACGTTACCATCCGCGTGTCGCTGGACGGTGACGGGATGACGCGGGTCGACGTCGTGTCACAGTCGCGCGTGGGGAAGGCCGACCTCGGCACCAACGCGCGCCGCATCGCCCGGTTCTTGCACGCGCTCGACCGCCAGATTCGCCGCCGCGCGGGCGGGGCGGAACCACGCAAATCAGGCAGCGGCAAGTAGATGGCGTCGTCGAAGACAAGCCGGCCGGCTCTCCCGGACCGCATCCCGGTCCTTCCCATCCGCAGCACCATCGTGTTCCCCGGCGGGGCCACGGCGCTCCAGATCGGGTTCGCGCCCAACGTCGAGGCGCTCAGCAGGCACCCCGAGCACGACCTGGTCGTGGCCATGGTGTCCACCATGGACGACGGCTTCCCGCTGGACGGGCGCGAGCTGGAGAAGGTGGCCACCGCGGTGCGCGTGCTCGACCGGCTGAACCTCCCCGGCGGGACGATCCAGACCACGCTCCAGGGACTGCGCCGCATCCGCCTGGCCGACGTGCGGCTGGAGGACGGCTACTACTCGGCCACCCCGTTCGAGGTGGACGAGATCGCGGCGCCCGAGGATGAGGCGGCGCCGCTGATCGAGAAGATCGTGGCCACCATCACCGCCCTGGCCGGCGCGGTGGAGCGCGTCCCCGACGAGGTGCCGCGCATCCTGCGCATGAACCTGGGAGATGCGGGACGGTTCGCCGACCTGGCCGCCACGCTGTCGAACCTCAAGCTCCCCACGCGCGACGCGGTGCTGCAGGAGGCCGACGTGCTGGCGCGGCTCAGGCTCGTCCTCACCTCGCTCGAGGAGGAGTGGGAGCACGCCCGCGAGGTGGAGCAGGCCACCAGCGGCGAGGACGGCGGCCCGCTTCCCGCCGGCGGCCGCGAGCGGCGCGACGAGATCCGCCGCCGCATCCAGGCGCTGCAGGCCGAGCTGGGCGAGACCGACCCGGTCGAGCGCGAGGCCAACGAGGCGCTGCGGCTGGTCGAGCGCGCGCAGCTCCCCCCGCGCGTGGCCGCCGTCGCCCGGCGCGAGGCCGAGCGGCTGCGCTCCACCTCGACCACGGCGTCCGAGGCGCAGGACATCCGCTCGTACCTCGAGACGGTGATCGACATCCCCTGGACGCGGCGCGCGGACGGCGGGAAGTTCGACCTCGAGGCCGTGCGCCAGGCGGTGGAGGACGAGCACCTGGGGCTCGACGAGCCCAAGCGGCGCCTTCTCGAGGTCATCGCCGTGGCCGAGCTGCGCGGCGACCTGCGCGGCCCCATCCCCTGCCTCGTCGGTCCTCCCGGCGTGGGGAAGAAGACGCTGGCCGAAGCGATCGCCAAGGGGCTGAACCGGCCGATGGTGCGGCTGGAGTTGGGCGGGCGCAGCGAGGCGCAGCTGGTGGGAAGCAAGCGCGGCCGCAGCGGCGCGCAGCTGGGCAAGCTGATGCAGCTCATCCGCGACTCCGGCGCCAAGGACCCCGTCTTCCTCCTCGAGGAGCTGGACGAGATCGGCCTGGGGAATGTGGACGGCGATCCTGTCGAGGCGCTGGAGGAGACGCTGGACCCCGACAACCGGGATGCCTTCGTCGACCGCTACCTGGACGTACCCTTCGACCTCTCCGAGGTCTTCTTCGTGGGCTCGGCGGCGGACTTCTACCGCATCCCGCGCGACCTGCGCGACTACTTCATCGAGATCCGCATCGCCGGCTACACGCCCGAGGAGAAGATCGCCATCGCGCGCGAGTGGCTCTTCCCCCGCATCGTCCGCGAGCACGGGCTGGATCCCGAGAAGGTGACGGTCGACGACGAGACGCTCCTCTTCCTATCCCGCGGCTACGCGCGCGATGCCGGCGTGGGAAACCTGCGCCGCTCGCTCGCCGCCATCATGCGCTACCTGGCGGCGGAGAAGGCCGCGGGGAAGGGCGAGGAATGGCAGGTGACGCGGGAGACGGTGGAGGAGGTGCTGGGCTATCCGCGCTACAACCCCACGCCGGCCGAGGTGGCGCCCGAGGTGGGGGTGGTGACGGGGCTGGCGTGGACCGCGTCGGGCGGCGAGCTGATGTTCATCGAGGCGCTGAAGATGCCAGGCACGGGGCGGCTGATCATCACCGGGCTGCTGGGCGACGTGATGCGCGAGTCGGTGAACGCCGCGTTCAGCTACGTCCGCTCGCGCGCCGCCGAGCTGGGGATCCCGCGCGACGCCTTCCAGGACTTCGACATCCACGTCCACTTCCCCGTGGGGGCGACGCCGAAGGACGGCCCGTCGGCCGGCGCGGCGGTCACGCTGGCCATCGCCAGCTCGCTGTCGGAGCGGCCGGTGCGGCACGACATCGCCATGACGGGCGAGGTGACGCTGCGCGGGAAGATCCTGGAGATCGGCGGGGTGAAGGAGAAGGTGCTGGCCGCCTACCGCGCGGGGATCACGCACGTGATCCTGCCCACCGGCAACCGCCGCGACCTGCGCGACGTGCCCGAGGACGTGCGCGAGGGGATGACCTTCGAGTACGTGGAGCGGATGGACCAGATCTTCGACCTGGCGCTGATGGGCGAGCCGCGCGTGCTGCGCGACGAGCCCCGCCCCGCGGCCGACGAGGGCCCCGACATCCCCCGCCCCGCCGAGCCGGACAGGCAGGCGGCGAGCGAGAAGTAGAGGGCGGCATCCAGCTTCATGGCGGCCGCAGGCAGCCCTCACCCCGCGCCTTAGAGCGCTCGCCCTCTCCCGATAACGGGAGAGGGTTTTGGTTTCTCTGCGCCGCTCACCCCTGGGCCACCTCGCACCGTCGCTGTGAAGCGAGGCCTACGGCACCGTCGTCGCGGCCGCGCTGAGTTCTCCCCTCCCCTGCGCAGCGGGGGAGGGGCCGGGGGAGGGGGCCAGCCGGGCGGGCAGGATGCCGTCCGTCAAAGCAGATGCATGCGTGCTACCTCTCCCGGTACGGGAGAGGTGGCGAGCCTAGGCGAGCCGGAGAGGGCGCAGCGACGAAAACCGCCGCGGAGAGCACCTCGCTCCGCGGCGTCGTCATCTCAGCTCTGATCCCGGTTTCCATCTGCAGACGGCGACGGTGATGCCGCCCCTTCCGCGTCCGTCGCGCGGCGCCTCGGCACCCAGTCCGGCCCGTCCTCCGCGCTAGCGTCACCATCATTCCCGTCCGCGACGGGCTCCTGTTGGTCGTCCTTCTCGAAGAAGCGGAGGATGAAGGCGATGGCCAAGACGGTGGCGGCGACGATCACCAGCAGGTCCAGCTCGCGGGCCATCCCCACCAGCAGCAGCACGGCGCCCACGGCCAGCAGCCGCATCTTCCAGTGCAGGAAGCGCCCGGGGCCGCGGCGGACCCTGCGGTCCAGGAACGGCATCAGCCGCCGCGCTCCAGGAAGCGCGCCACGCCGGCCTGCATGTCGTCCGTCATCCGCGCCACCACGTTCACGTCGGCGCCGGCGCGGATGGCCGCCTCGAATCCCATCGCGTCGCTGTTGTAGAGCAGCCGCTTGCTCAGCTGCACCGCCGACGCGCTCCTCGCGGCCAGGTCCTCCAGCACCGCCGCGGCCTCGGCGTCGAACGCGTCGTCGGCCCAGACGTGGTTGATCAGGCCGATGCGCTCCGCCTCGGCCGCGGAAATCGGGTGGCCGCGGACGATCAGCTCGAACGCCCGCTTCTCGCTCACGTTGCGGCGGAGGATGGCCATCACCATCGCGGGGACGAAGCCGATGCGCACCTCGGGATAGCCGAACTGCGCGGATTCCGCCGCCAGCACCAGGTCGCACGCCGTCGCCAGCCCGCATCCCCCCGCCAGCGCGCGGCCGCGCACGAGGGCGACCACCGGCTTCCGCATCCGCCGGGGGAGGGCGAAGAGCTCGGCCAGCGCGTCCACGTCCTCCAGGTTCTCCATCGCCCCGCTCTCGGCGATGGTGCGCAGCGCGGAGAGGTCGGCGCCCGAGCAGAAGTCCTGCCCCGCCCCCTCGATGGCCACCACGCGCACCTCCGCGTCCGCGTCCGCCTCGCGCAGCGCCGCCTTCAGCGCGGCGACGAGCTCGGCGTTGAGGGCGTTGCGCTTCTCCGGCCGGTTCAGCACCAGCCGGGCGACGCCGCCCTCGCGCCGGACCTGCAGCGGCTCGGTCACGCGGCCTCGCGGAGCGCGCGCTCGGCGATCTCGTCGGGCACGTCGATCTCCATCCGCAGCATCGCGGTGGACAGGACCTTCCCCTGCGCGTCGGTCTTCAGCGACACCGTCCCCCCGCCGCCCAGGGCGTTGTGGAGAAGGAAGTTGAGCGCCTCCAGGTTCGGCAGCTCGAAGCGCTCCACCGGCCCGTGCGCGATCCCCTCGAAGTGCCGCTTCACCCGCTCGACCGTCAGCTGCTCGACGAGGAACGGGTAGTACTCAGGGCGCAGGGCGATGACGCCCACGTTGGCGGTGTCGCCCTTGTCGCCCGAGCGGGCGTGGGCCAGGTGCAGAAGCTGGATGCGAGCCATCTCTGTCTATCGTCGTGGTATACGATGCCGGCGGGCGGAATATCGGCGCGGCGCGGGGAATCGCAAGAGCGCTCGGCCTCGCGGCAACGAAAAGGCCCGCGGGAGATGTGGTCTCCGGCGGGCCCGCTCCGCGCGTTCAGCCTGGCGAGATCAGGGCACGCACGACGTGGTGCACTGCTCGATGCAGCTGCGCCGCGAGATCATCCCCTGCAGGAACTCGGATTCCTGCACCAGCTGCGGCTCGACCGTGAAGGTCTCCACGCCCAGCGAGTCGAGTTCCAGCGTCAGCTTCTTCATGCTCTCCTCCGAGTGGAAGGATCGGAGCGCGCCCGCGCTCCCTAAACGCACGTCCGGAGAAGCCGCACGCGCGCGAAGTGCCGAAACATGCCGGTGAATGCGTGGCCGGGGCGGCTGCATCCGTTCCGAAGGTCTATCAAGCGGCGGGAATCGTCAAGGCACGCCCATGTCCAGAGTCGACATCCAGCTTGAGCGTGCGATCCTGGCTCCCCCCTCAGCTCTTGTGATTCGCTCCGGCCGTCTCGGCTTTGCATTCGTCTCGCCCAGCGCGTCAACAGGCGGTATGTCTCGCCGCCCAGCCCGCGTGGATTTGATGGAGAAGCATGGCTTTGTCTCTCGCATAGAGCTTTATACGACACTCAGCAAGGCATTTAAGAACCGGGGCCATCCAGGCAAGTTCATTCGTTTACTCTGGTTTGATCTGGCGTGCAAGATGAATGCTTATCGAGGTATTTCCCGGTTATGCAGGAGAATTCCCGCACAAGAGAGGCTTGTTTTCTCCGCGTGATACAACTCCGGGTGGCAGAAACTGCAAAATCACTCCCCTTGTTTCACAATCGTATACCGCATATAATTTTCGACCCCCCCATCTCCAGACACCCACCGCTCCAGGAGCCCCATGAAGTACACGAGATTCGTTCCCACCGCCGTTCTCGCTGTGCTGGCCACCGCCGCATGCGACACGTCCGAGCTGGTCACCTCCGACGCGGGCGGCCCGACGCCCGACCGGGCCGCCGCCCCGCAGGCGCAGATCTGGACGCAGGACGACGAGCACGCGCGCGTGGCGCGGGCGGAAGTCCCCGGTTTCGCCGGCTTCTACCTCCAGGAAGACGGGACCCCGGTGGTGCGCCTGGTCGACCCCTCGCAGCGCGGCGCCGCGCAGCGCTACCTGGCGCAGGAGCTCTCCCGCGCCCACGCGCGCCGCGCCGGCGCGCCCACGGAGCCGGTCTTCCTGGGCGCGGCCTACGACTTCGCGCAGCTGAAGGGCTGGGCCGAGCAGGTGGAGACGCTGCTTGCGCGCAGCGACGTGTTCCTGGTCGACGTGGACGAGGTGAACAACCGCGTCCACGTGGGCGTGGCGGACAACACGGCCGTCGGCGTGGTGCGGTCCGAGGCCGCGCGGATGGGGATCCCGGCGGCCGCGCTCTTCGTGCAGACGCAGCCGAAGCCCGAAATGCGCGCCACGCTCCGTGACCGCCTCACCACCATCGTGGGCGGAACCCAGATCGCGTTCAGCGTTTACGTGTGCACCCTGGGCTTCAACGCGCGCCAGGTCTCCACGGGGGCGAACATCTTCGTCACCAACGCGCACTGCACCCGGAGGCGGTTCGCCAGCGACGGGATCGCCATCTTCCAGCCCACCAAGGTGAACGGGAACGAGATCGGCGTCGAGATCGCCGACCGCGGGATGTACGCCTGCGCCGGGGCCGGCACCTCCTGCCGCCTTGCCGACGCCGCCTACATCAGCAACAACGGCACGCGCGGCGTGGGCCAGGGCGGGATCCTGCGCACCGCGTTGAAGACGGGCGCCAACGCCGGGATCACCACCATCGGCGAGTACGACATCGTGGCCCGCTACACCGGCACCGTTCCGGTGGGCACCCTGCTGGACAAGACGGGGCGCACCAGCGGCTCCACCCGCGGCCTGGTCACCAGCTCGTGCGTGACCATCGGCGAGCTGCGCTGCCAGGACATTTCCACGGTGTGGTCGGAGGGCGGCGACAGCGGCTCGCCGATGTACGTTGCCCTCGCCGGGATCGGCGACGCCGAGAACGACGTGCAGCTCTACGGGATCCTGTGGGGCGGCCCGAACGGCGACTGGAACACCACCTACTCCAGCCGCCTCTCGGGGATCGAGCAGGACCTGGGCGCGCTGACCGACCTGTGCCGCCCCGGCTTCGGCTGCTGAGGCGGTTCCGGCCAGGCGAACGGCCTGTGCCCCAATGACGCGTGCCCGACGGTGACGGACGTGATCGCGGCGGTGGCCCCCGGCACCGCCGCGATCGGCGTTACCTCGTAGCCGCGGCTTCGTCAGCCGCCTGTGCTCTCGTGAAGCCTCGCGAACTGCCGCGACTGTTCGATAAACACGAAGCGCCGGCATTTCTGCCGGCGCATGGCGCAGCGATCCCTCCCTTCGGCCCGCGGATGCAAAGCGGCGGACCGGGTCCCGCGCGTCACCTCGACTGCCGCCGGGGCGGCGGCGAGAGGCTATGACGTGCGCAGGTACGACATCATCGCTCCCCCGATGAGCGAGCCGGCCAGGAACAGGAACGCCAGGCCGATCAACCCGTAGCCCATCGTGAGGACGATGCCGACGACCAGCGCCACGAGTGCCGTGAGTGCGACCCAGCGGAACTCGATGTGGTGATGGTGACGCATCGGCTACCCTCCTTGGAGGCGGTACGACACGCCGCCTCCCGATCCCAACCTAATCGAACGAGCGTTCGAGCGGTAGCCAGACGAATGTTCCTGTCCCGGGTCACTGACCGTGGTCAGTTGTTCCCCGCCAGCTTCGGCCAGAGTGCCTGCAGCGTGGTGTTCGGGCCCTCCGCGACGTATACGGTGTTGTGGCGCTCCTCGCTCACCCACCACGGGTTATCGATGTGCAGGACGGGACGGACCGACGCGTAGATCCGGCGCAGGTCGGCGGGGTTCTCGCCGATGGCGACCAGCACCTGGCCGGGGAGGCGCGGCGGGCCGAAGAACCAGTACGTCCCCGCGTCGCTCGCCGCCGGCGGGAGGCCGTACTTCGGCCCGTAGAAGTCGATCGCCCCCGCCTGACCGTAGTTGTTGGCCCAGATCACCGCCTGCGCGCGCTTCTCGGGCGGCAGCGAGCGGTAGACGCGGGCCACGGCGGCCACCTCGTCTTCCCACTCCAGCATGTCGGCGTAGTCCTGCGGCAGGCGCTCCATCTCGCCGCGGTTGTTGCGGTTGGCCTCGTCCAGTCGCGCGGCGCGCGAGTACTCCGCCATCCACCGCGGCGGAAGGATGGGAATGCCGAGCGGGAGGATGTAGAGCCCGCCGGCGACCATCACCACCACCGCGCCCCACTGCAGCGCCGGCGCCAGGAAGCGCACGCGCAGCCGCCCCAGCGCGGCCGCGCCGGCGCCGATCAGCGTGGGGTAGACGGGCCCGGCGTAGTACGGCTTCCCGTGCAGCAGCATCAGGATCGCCACGGCCAGCACGCACACCCATCCCACCACGCGGAACGCCCTTCCCTTCCCCACCAGCAGGGAGACGACGCCGGCGACCGCGAGGAGGATCGCCGGGCCGATCATCATCACCTGCCCCATGAGGAAGTCGACGTACCCCACGTGCGCCAGCTGCGAGTGCTGCAGGTCCTCCATCGACGACATCACCGGGAACCCCAGCCTCACCTGCCCCACCAGGCTCGGGCTGCCGACCGCCAGCGCGATGACCAGGGCGAACCACGGCCACGGCGTGAAGAGGAACCAGCGGTGCTTGGTCAGCAGCATCGCCCCGAAGAGCGCCGCGCCGAGGAAGAGGATGCTGAACTTGGTGAGAAGGCCGATGCCGCACGCAAGCCCCACCGCCAGCCACCAGCGCGGGTTGCGCGACCGGCAGAGGAGGACGAGCGCGAACAGCGCCAGCGTCCACCAGAGCTGGTCGAGCACCACGGGCTGGAAGAGGTTGGCGGTGCGCAGGAAGAGCGCGCCGGTCATCACCCCCAGCGCGGCGGCGCCCTGCGCGAACCGGCCGCCGCCCAGCTCGCGCGCGATCAGCGCGGCGAGGACGACGATCAGCGCCCCCGCGACCGCCGAGGCGAGACGGATGGAGAGGAGCGAGTCGCCGAACGCGGCGCGCTGCCCCTCGGCCAGCAGGGCGATCAGCGGCGGGAAGTCCATCCGCCAGAGCTGCAGGTGGCGGCCCATGGCCAGGTACAGCAGCTCGTCGCGGTGGATGCCGTACGGGGTGAAGAGGTTCGTCGCCAGGTGCAGCGCCAGCTTGACCAGCGCGAAGCCGGCCACGATCCCCCATGCCACCGGCGGCCGCTCGGGAACGGCGCCCGCGCGCGCGTCGGGCGCCGGCTTCGCGGCGGAGGTGGAACCGGCGGGGACTGTGGACATCGACAAGCTCGCGGGAGGAAGTGGCGAAGGCGACGAGAGCACGTACGCCGCGAGGGGGGATCAGGTTTCCCGCGCGAGGGGGACGCGGGTCCGATGCGAATCTGCGTCTCACCCCGACGCCGGGCCATGGGGAGCGGATCCGGCGGACCGGATGGAAACCGAGCATTATGTCTCAGAGGTTGCGAAACGGGCGCCGGAACCGCAGAATCACGCGCACGGAACGGCCGAACGCATGCCGGCCCGTGCGACGGTGGAATTCATTCCCGCCTTGCTGCAGTCCCACCCGTTCAACAGGCAAACACCCACATGACCCGCATCACCCGAATTCTCGCCCCGGCGCTCGTGCTGGGGGCGATCCTGGCGCATCCCGCGCGCGCCCAGATCGGCATTCCCTTCTCGGCCGAGGTCCGCGGCGGCGTGGCCCTGCCCACCGGCGAGTTCGGCGACGGCGCCGGCACCGGCTGGGGCATCGACGGCACGCTGCGCTACCGGATCGCGCCGATGGTGGACGTGTACGGCGGCTACGCCTACTTCTCGTTCGGCGCCGACTCGGCGAGCGACTTCGCCGAGGGCGTGGACGTGGCGATCCGCGACCAGGGCTTCCGCGCCGGCGCCCGGCTGACGGTGCCGCTGGTGGGGATGATGACCGGCGTGTCGCCCTGGATCGAGGGCGGCGCCACCTTCAACAAGACCACGCTGCACGCCAGCGACGGCTCGACCACGCTGGACATCGACTCGGACCAGAGCATCGGCTTTGAGGTGGGCGCCGGGGTGATCTTCGACGTGGCGCCGCACGTGTCGCTCACGCCGGGCGTGCGCTTCCGCTCGCACAACGCGGACTTCAGCGAGGCGTTCGGCGAGGACGACGCCGACGTGGACGCGAACTACGTGGCCATCGAGATCGGCGTCAACATCCATCCCTGATCGCCCGATCCGAAGCAGTTGCGGGCCGCCTCTCCGTTCGCGGGGAGGCGGCCCGTTCTTCAGGTGGGGTCCACTCGACTTCCGTTCAGAGGAAGCACTGGCAGACGTTGTTGCTGCAAGTCCCCCACGAGCCCCCGATGTCGACGCAGTAGACGTCGCAGTCGCAGCCGCCGGTGCGGCAGCCCAGGGGACACGTGTCTGCCCGCTTCGGCGCGGACGGCGTGGCGAGCGCCTGCGAGGCTCCGAAGGCCAGCGCGAGCGCCACCGCCGTCGACACCACCCGCCGAACGTGCTTCGCCGTCATGGCACCACCTCCTGCAAAGGGAGAGGCCTGGCGTAAGGAGATGCGAACCGGAGTCCTATCCCCGGCAGCAATCGCCCGCCGCACACATTATGCCTTCCCGCGCGCCAGAAGACAAGATTCGACGCCCGATGCAATCGCCGATCTGCACGGGGTAATACCAGGTTCGGGTGAAGTATTGGTGCGTCCGACCGAATCTCCGTGCTGACACGACGATAGGTCCTTCGGCCTGCAAACGCTTGCACAGACACTGATTACGGTCTGGCCGGCCTCAGGATGACGTCAGCGTGGGATCGGTCCGGGTGCATCAAACCAATTCCCGGATTCCGTTTAAACGCGAGTGCGCCAGATCCGGCCCGGATCCGGCGCACTCAGCATTCGGCACTCAGCACTTTAGATCACGCGTGGTAGTTCGGCGCCTCTCGCGTGATCACCACGTCATGCGGATGGCTCTCGCGCAGGCCGCCGCCGGTGATGCGCATGAACTGCGGCCGGGTGCGCAGCTCCTCGACGTCGGCGCACCCCAGGTACCCCATCCCCGAGCGCAGGCCGCCCACCAGCTGGTAGATGGTGTCGGCCGCGGCGCCCTTGTAGGGCACCCGCCCCTCGATCCCCTCGGGGACGAACTTGCGCGCGTCGGCGTTGGCCGGGTCCTGGAAGTAGCGGTCGGCCGAGCCCTCGGCCATCGCCCCCAGGCTCCCCATCCCCCGGATGGTCTTGAAGCGGCGGCCCTCGAGCAGGAAGCTCTCCCCCGGGCTCTCCTCCGTCCCCGCCAGCATCGATCCCATCATCACCGAGTGCGCGCCCCCGGCCAGCGCCTTCACCACGTCGCCGCTGTACTTGATCCCCCCGTCGGCGATGACCGGCACCTCCCCCGCCGCGCCCTCCACCGCGTCGAACACGGCGGTCAGCTGCGGCACGCCGATCCCCGTCACCACCCGCGTGGTGCAGATGGAGCCGGGGCCCACCCCCACCTTCACCCCGTCCACGCCGCGCTCCACCAGCGCCGCCGCGCCGTCCTTCGTGGCGATGTTGCCGGCGATCAGCTGCACGTCGGGGAAGGCGTCGCGCATCCGCGCCACCGCGTCGAGCACGCCCTGCGAGTGGCCGTGCGCGGTGTCGATCACCAGCACGTCGACCCCCGCCTGCACCAGCGCCTTCGCACGCTCGGCGTCGCGCGCGGAGACGCCGACGGCCGCGCCCACGCGCAGCCGCCCCTGCTCGTCCTTGCAGGCGTTGGGGAACTGCGCCCGCTTGCGCACGTCCTTCACGGTGATCAGCCCGCGCAGCCGCCCGTCGCCGTCGACCAGCGGCAGCTTCTCGATGCGGTGCGCGTGCAGGATCTTCACCGCCTCTTCGAGCGAGGTGCCGACGGGCGCGCTCACCAGGTCGTGCCCGCTGGTCATCAGCTCGCCGATGGGGCGGTCGAGGTCGCCCTCGAACTGCACGTCGCGGTTGGTGACGATGCCGATCAGCCGGTGGTCCTCGTCCACCACCGGGGCGCCGCTCACGCCGTACTGCTCCATCTTGGCCAGCAGGTGGCGGAGGGTGGCGTCGCGGCGGACATGGAAGGGATCGGAGATCATCCCGCTCTCCGAGCGCTTGACCCGGTCCACCTCCTTGGCCTGCCGCTCGATGGGCATGTTCTTGTGGATGATGCCGATGCCGCCCTCGCGCGCCATGGTGATGGCCATGCGGCTCTCGGTGACCGTGTCCATCGCCGCGGAGACGAGGGGGATGGCGAGGTCGATCTTCCGGGTGAGCCGCGTCTTGACGACGGTGTCGGAGGGATGCACCGGCGAGTGGCGCGGCACCAGCAGGACGTCGTCGAAGGTCAGCCCCTCGCCGGCGTAGCGGCCGGCGGGCACGGGGGAATCGCTCATCGGGCCTCCTGAATGCGCAGAGCCCGCCGGTCTCGCGCTCCCTCGCGGGAGGAGACGGCGGGCATCGTATGATGGATCGGGTGTTCCATGGGGCAATTTAGCGCCCGACCGTCCGCATCGTCAACCGGGGGAGATTCGCTGATCGTCGCAGTACGCTCGTTCGTGCCCCGATCTGGGCGCCGCCAATGAGGAGCTGGGTGCGATGGCGCCGCGCGGGGCCCTCTCCCTGGCGCTGCGCGCCTGTCCCTCCCCCAAAACCGACTGGGGGAGGGACGGGCTCGCTGCGCTCGTGACGCGTGGACGCGGATTCGAAACTAGCGGGAGATGGAGATGGCGATCGCGGTGCCTCCCTCGACGCCGGGGGCGAGGCTCACGCGGGCGTCGGGGAGGCGGACGCGCTTCCACCGCTCGCGCGGGAAGAGAGCGCCGGTGACAAGGCCGAAGCCCGCGCCCACGGCGGCGCCCGTCCACGCGGCCTCGCTGTCACTGTCGAACTCCTCGTCGTTCAGCAGCCAGAACTCCAGCGCGCCGACCACCGCGCCGCCCACGGCGCCCATCGCCGCGTTCGCCGCGCGGCTGGGCACGCCGCGGCTGACGTCCACACGCCGCACCGCGTCGCGCTGCACGCGCACGGGGCCGGCGCCGGGGTGCAGTTGCAGCGTCATCGACGTGGCGTCCATCGCCACCAGCGTGCCGCGCAGCACCTGCGGCGGCGTGTAGCCCTCCACGTCGCGCTGCGGCGTCAGGGTGATGCGCACCCGCGTCCCCGCCGCAATCTCCTGCGCGGCTGCAGGGATCGACGCGAGAACGGCCGCGGCGGCGAGGGCGATGACGGCGATCGGCGTGCGCATGAACACCTCCGGGCGTGGGGACATCTCCATCGCCATCACCCAGCAACCCGCAGGCCGCCGACGTACGACGGCCCCGCCCGCCGGAGTGGCGAGCGGGGCCGCATCTATCCTCATCCTCCCTTCCCGATCTCCACGAATCAGCGGGCGCCGCTGGTGCCGCCGCGCTGATGGTCGCCGTGCTGCTCGCGGCGCTCGCCGCCGCGGCGCTCGCCGAAGCGGCCGTGCTCGTCGCGCAGCTGGCGGTACTGGGCGCGCTGGCTGTCGGTCAGCACGCGCTCGATCTGCTGCTCGCTGCGGTCGCGGATGGCCTGCAGCTCGGCCAGAAGCTGGGGACGCTGCCCCTGACCGCGCTGGAACCCGCCCTGCCGGCCGTCGCGGCGCTGTCCGTCACGCTGCCCGCCGAACTGGTCGCGGTGGCTCTCGCGCCAGGCGCGGAACTGCTCGTCGCGCTGCTGCAGGATGCGGCGGATCTGCGTCTGCTGGCTGGAGCTGAGGCCCAGGCGCCGGGTCAGCATCGAGACCTGCCGGTCCAGCCGCTGCCCGGGATCCTGGCGCTGGGCATGCTCCCGGCGCTGGCCGGGCTGCACGTCCAGCTGCGTCTGCGCCCGGGCGGGCGCCTGCGTCACCAGCGCGGCGGCCAGGGCGGCTCCGGCCGCGAACGTGCGGATGATCGTGCTCTTCATCGTCGTATCCTTCCGTGTGTTGGTCCTTCCCTTCGCGCCGCCCCTCGTCGGGCCGCGCAGGAGGATGATAGCGGCGATGATCCCCCCGCGGTCCTGCCCCGAAGCCCATCTGCACCGGGAGAGATCCGAACTGCACCGGCATCGCACGAACACCTGCGTAAGGTGAAATCCGGAAAGGAGATGGAGATCAGGATCTCATAAAGTTTCCAGATCCCCAAAGCGCGAAAAAACCGCCGCCCGGCGGGTGCCGGGCGGCGGTTCGTGCATCGCGATGCGAAGCTTCAGCGGCGGCCGCGCAGGAGGCCGCGGACGGGGCCGGGGAGGTACTCCGACGCGGTGTCGAGCGCGTCGAGCGCCGCCTCGAGCGTCTCCTCGTCGCCCTCCCAGTGGTCGAGCAGCACCTCCTCACCCGCGTTGGCGAGAAGCCGGGAGAGGGCCACGGCGATGAGGATCACGTCCTCCACCTCGCCCAGCGCGGGGATCCAGTCGGGGATCACGTCGGCGGGGAGCGCGGCGTAGGCCAGCGCGCCCGCGACGATCGCCTTGTCGAGCTTGGAGACGCGCGGGTCGCGGGCCAGGCCCCACAGCAGCTTCAGGAAGCTGGGGATGTCGGCCACCAGCGAGCGGATCCACGCGCGGTCGCCGCCGCGGCGCGAGGGCGGCGGGCGCCGGGTTCGCGAGGCCTCGCGGCGGCGCGGCTTCTCCTCGCCACGCGGCTTGCGCGTGCCGCCGGTGCGCGGGCCCACGAGGTCGTCGTCGTCCTCGTCTTCGTCCAGGAACCGCCCCCTCACCGGAATTCGTCTCTTCCTCTCGGCCATCCCATCCCCTCGCGTTCCTGGTTCGCGTTACCTCGGATCGATCATCCTGTGGCGCCGCCGGCCTGCGGGTCGCCGTCGGGCTGGCGGGTGGCGGGCGGCAGCTGCGGGGGCGGCGGCTCGTCGTCGCGGGGCGTCAGCGCGCTCTCCACCTCGCGCACCACCGTGCGCCCGGCCTCGGTGATGCCGCTGACCACGCGCGTCGCCGTCCCCATCACCCCCATGGCGCTGCGGATGGTGCCGAAGGCCAGCCCCTGCCCGCGCATCTTGTCTTCCAGCAGCTCGCTGAACTTCTGGAACATGCCGGGCTCGCGCGCCGCGTCGCGCGCGTACTTCGAAGACAGGAACTCGACGAAGTCGAGCGCCTGGTAGATCTGCGCCTCGGGGAGCGCCTCGATGTGGCGCATGAGCCGGGCGCGCAGAAGGTCATGCATCGGATTCAGGCTCGCATGTCATCGGGAAAGCCGGTGCGGAGCGATTTCCGTGCCTCACCGGACGGCGACGGGGTCTGCCCAGCGTACGTCCGCCGCCCCCGAAGTGTTTCGCTATCCCCAAGATGGGCGGGCGCGGGAGCGCGGGCAATCATGGTGGGATCCAAGCATTGCCGCGTGAGGGTGCCGGGGGATACGTTGCTGCTGCCGACGTCGACAGAGGCTGCCCGGCGAGTATATCGACGGGTGAGTGATCTGCCACAGGCGCAACCCCGCACTACAACAACGGGAGTCTGCTGCGCAGGCTGCGCCGGTTCGGGACGCGGGGTATCCGCGGCGCGTTTGGCCGCTCCCCGCCTCGATGCATCCCCCGCAGTCGCGCAGCGACTTTGTGGTGGCCGCGAGTGTATTTGCGCGGCACCACCCGCCCGCCCGGATGCGGCCGAGCAATGATCGACGCGGCCACGACCCGCTAAACCACCCGCCGCCTGCAGATCCACCGCGCCACGGGCGAATCCGCCGCCTTGAGCGCCACCATTACGCCGCTCCCGGCGGGGGTGATGGTGAGCATCGCTCGATAAGAACCTCTGCCATGCCAACTACGATGCATCAAGCTTTAATTGCTGCCGTCTCCGCCTTGATCGGAGTTACACTTAAATCCGTGTGGGACTGGTTTTATGCTCGTCGGCGGGAGATGGAGAGCCTTGGATTGATAAAACAGGTTGATTTTCGGGAGCGGCAGCTCGCGGAATTCTACTGGCCAATTTTCATCCGATTAGAACAGTCCGAACTTCTCCACCGGGAGATATCGGATTCGCGTGGAATGGGTGAGCAGCACGTTAAGGACATCGTCGCCTCGGACGTGCTGATTCCGATCCACGACGAGATTGTGAAAATTATCGAATTGCGTACGTACGTGGCTGAGGCAGAGACCGACTTACGGGAGTTGCTACTTCAGTACGTCAGAGATGTCACTTCGTATAAGGCGATGTGTGTATCTGAGGATTCAACAACCGTTCGTCGGACCTCCCAAGCACCTGCATCCGAGCAGTTGCATTCAAGAATCAGGATGAAGACAATGGAGTTGCAAGAGAGGTATGAGTACTTACTGTTTGGTGATCCGAATCCCTATCGCCACGCGTCCAGAGCCACGTGGTGGTTCACCCGTTGGTGGCACTACCCCAAATTCTGATCGCTTGGGACAATGGGCGGGTTTGGATCGGCAGAAAACCGCTGAGGACCGTCACCGGGTGTGGAGCCGCCATGCGCTCCACGCCCGGTTTCACCATCTCCGCGTCTTTCAGCTCCGCGATTTCGTCAGGCGGAGAACTGGCCGGTGCGATACGGGCCGGCGAGCGAGGACTGGAAGCTCTGCTCCGACTGCACCAGGTAGACGATCCCCTCGATGAACCCGGCCAGCGCGGGGAGGAAGGTCCAGCAGAGCAGAATGTACAGGATCCCCATCCCGGTCTTGCCCAGGTAGAACTTGTGGATGCCCAAGCCGCCCAGGAAGATGGCCAGCAGCGCGGCCACCGTCTTGTCCTTGCGCGGCGGCGCGGGCACGTAGCCGTACGGCTGCACCGGCGGCGCCATCTGGCGGACGCCACAAACGGGACAGATCTCGGCCATCACGTGGATCTGGTTGCCGCACGAGGTGCAGAACTTGGTCTGGGGCACGGTCTGGGTGGCCACGGAAACTCCAGGGGTGATGCGTTGGGGATGGTTTGTCCGGCGGAGAGCGGATGGAGACGAGGCGCGCAATATCGCCCAAATCGTTGCGGCGCACAAGAGTGCGTGGACAATCCGTGGGTTGCGGCCGATCGCGGCCAGACATCTTCGGCCATACTTTTGGGCGGATGCACGAATTGACGAGCCGTCAGGCGCGTGCCTACCTTTCACGTGATCCCGGTACAGACACGCACGCCGCCCCCCGCGGCCCCAGACGGATACCCCGACCATGGCCATCTACCCGCTGCGCCAGCTCAACCCCGCCGAAGCATCGGTGGAGCTGTACGACCGCTGGCTGGGCGAGCTGGACGCCGCGCTGGCCCGCGGCGACGACCGGTGGGAGCTCTGCCGCAGCGTCCTCACCTCCATCTACCATCCCGAGCTCGCGGACGTCGACCCGTCGACGCTCCCGCTGGCGGCGCAGGTGGCGTTGGCGCAGATGGACGCGCGCAACATCACCCTCGAGCCCGAATACTACGCCGAGATCGACGTCGAGAAGTTCTACGAGCGCAAGCCGCTGCTGTGGATGTGGCAGATGTTCGACAAGAGCCCGCTGGGGCAGAACGTCCACCTGGGCGTGCGCTTCAGGCGGGTGCTGGCGCCGTACATCTTCCGGCGCGTGGGCCGCAACTTCAAGTGCTTCCACTACGTGGAGTTCAGCTTCGGCTACAACCTTGAGGTGGGCGACGACGTGGTGGTGCACCGCAACGTGCTGCTGGACGACCGCGGCGGCATCGTCATCGGCGACAAGGTGTCGATCAGCGACTACGCCAACATCTACTCGCACACGCACTCCATCGTCGACCAGGTGGACGTGAGCGACCTGGTCACCACGCTGGCCGACGGCGTGCGCATCACCTACCACGCCACGGTGCTGGCCGGCACCTACGTGGGCGAGCAAGCGATGGTGGGCGCCATGGCCGTGGCCACCAAGGACGTGCGGCCGTACCACGTGAACGTCGGCATCCCCGCCAAGTCGGTGCGCGTGAAGCCCAACGCCCCGCCCGAGGCGTACAAGGTCACCCTGCGCACCGAGGAGGGCGCGGCGACGGGGGATGATTGAGTGCGAAAGTGCGAAAGTGCGAAAGTGCGAAAGTGCGAAAGTGCGAAAGTGCGAAAGTGCGGGAGTGCGGGAGTGCGGGAGTGCGAGAGTGCGAAAGTTTGTTGGGATTATGGAGATGGGTGATGCGCTGACGCGGTCGGGCGAATAAATTCGCAGCAACAACTACACGAAGTCCGCCTTCGCGGACTACTGGCGGTGATGCGGGCGAGGCATCCGTGCTCGCGACAGCCTCACCGCCGGGTTCGATTGAAGTAAAGGCAAGCGAGGCTTGATGATGGATAACGATTCCGCCGCGGCGACCATTCCCGTCGACACCGCCGACCCGGTGAACGCGGCGATCCTGGCCGTCTCCGAAGACCGGCTGCAGGGATTCCAGGAGCAGCCGTTCCGCGCGATCGCCGGGCAGAGCGGCGTGGAGCTGGAGACGGTGCTCGAGCGCATCCGCGCCATGCTGGCCAGCGGCACCATCCGCCGCGTGCGGCAGACGCTGATGGCCACCAACCTGGCGCCAGGCGCGCTGGTCGCCTGGGAGGTGCCGCCGGAAAAGCTGGACGCCGCGTTCGAGACCATGTTCCGCGACGACCCCTTCTCCGGCCACGTGGTCATCCGCTCCACCGACCGCGAGACGCAGGGATCGAAGTACCGCCTGTGGACCACGCTCAAGGTGCCGCAGGGGTTCTCCATGCGGAAGCACGCGGAGTACCTGCGCGGCCGCACGGGCGCGCTCTCCTTCAAGCTCCTTCCCGCGAAGAAGCTGTTCACCCTGGGCGTGGGCCACGTCCGCCGGCGCGGGCTGGAGCCGGGCGAGCGCTCCGGCGAGCCCGGCGCCGTGATCGACACCAACGTCGTGGAGCTGAGCGAGCTGGAGTGGCGCGTGCTGATGGCGCTCAAGCGCGAGCTGGACCTCGACGAGATCGGCGAGCACCCGTGGGACCGCCGCGCCGAGGAGGCGGGCGTGCCGCTGGAGACGTTCGTGCGCGTGGCGCGCGGGCTGAACGAGCGGAAGGTGATCGGGCGCTTCTCCACCTTCCTGGAGCACTACAAGCCGAACGCCGCGGGCGAGCGCGTCACCCGTTACAACGCGCTCTTCCACTGGCAGGTGCCGCCCGGGCGGGAGATCGACGCCGGCCGCGAGGTGGGGCGCCACTACGTGATGACGCACGCCTACTGGCGCGAGGGCGGCCCCGAGTTCGGCGACGTCAACATCATGGGCGTGGCGCACGGCACCGAGAAGGACGCCGTGCTGGCCCACAAGGCCGCCATCGACCGGCACCTGGAGGAGGCGGGGATCCCCGTCGGCTACACCAACGTGTTCTGGGGCGGCCGCAGCGAGATCAAGCCGTCGGAGATCTCGCCCTTCGCGTACGCGGACTGGTGCCGCGACGTGGGCCTCGACCCCGACGCGATGCGCGACTGACGCGGCACGGCCGGCGGACTTCTCCGCCGGCCGTTCTTCTTTCCATCCCCCTCGCGATGCGACCCGAGGTGATCCACACCGCCGAGTTCACCTGCCGCGAGTGCGGTGCGGTCGCGGGGCGCGTGTCCGTCGTCCCCTCGCCCACGGGGACGCGGAACCGGCTGGTCCTCTCCGTCTTCATCGAGATGTGGGAAGAGATGTCGAAGGACGGCACGTACGCCGACGCCATCGCCGCGATCGACGCGGGGGATGCGCGGGCGCTGTGGAAGGGATGGTTCGAGTGGGCGCCTTTCTACTGCCCCGAGTGCGACGCGTGCTACTGCAGCGACCACTGGCGCCAGTGGATGGAGTTCGACGAGGGATTCTACGACTATACCCAGGGCGTCTGCCCCCGCGGCCACGAGCGCATGCTGCTGGATTGAGATCGCTAAAAGATTGTCTCACGCAGAGTTAGCAGGGTTAGCAGATGAACTGCGGTTTTCTGCTGACTCTGCTAACTCTGCGTGAGAAATTCTTAGATCATGATCTGCTCGATGCCATCCAGCTCCACGCCGAACGCGAGGCGCGCGGCACGGCGCATGGCGTCGGGATCGCCGGTGGTGAGGAAGTGGTGGCCACCGTCGCCCGGCGGGAGCGACCACTGGCGCTCGACGTGCGCGAGCGTGGTGTAGAGGATCAGGATCATTGGTGGGAGATGGAGATCGACGACGGGCGAAGAGGCGGATCGGAGGGATGCCCGCCGCGGCTCGGACGCCGCGGTGGGGGCACGAAAGATAATACCACGCGGCGTGAAAAACGCGTTCTTTATCGCCGTCCAGGCGTCGAGACCGAGCCATCTCCGCGTCGCTCGCGGCGGAGGCGCGTCTCCGCCGTCAATGATGCAGGACATTCTATTGCATCAGGTTGGCGTGAGCGGGCCAATAACGTACTACCGGAACGTGCGCCACATCTCACGCTCATCGCCCAGTCAAAAATTTGGGAGCCCACGACAAAATTGTGACTGCGGCGTCACAAAACATGCGTTCAAGATGAACCTCATCTTTTCGGAACCTTTTGCAGCAGCCCGTGTAACGACGCGCGTGCCGCCCGTGCGGATGTGGACAATAGCAAGATTCCCTTCGGCGTTTCAGCCCATCTGTTTGTGCAGGGGCGGCTTGCGGGCGATGCGCGGCGTATGGCACATTGAGATCTACGAACGTACAAACTGCTTGCGCTTTTGCGCGCGCACCCTCAGACTTCACGACATGACCCTCACACTTCCGCTCAACGAGAAGCAGGTCGACCTGCTGCGGCACCTCTATCGCCAGACCGGGCCCGTCCTGATGGACAACCTGGACGGCCGGGTGGTGCGCGCGCTGCGCTCGCGCGGGCTGGTGCACGAGAAGGGCGAGTGGCTGTCGCTGACCGACGCGGGGAAGGCGGAGTTCGAGAAGCTGCGCCGCCGCCGCGTCACCAGCCCCCACGCCGAGGTCGGCAACCCGCGCTCGGCCCGCGCAGAGGCCATCATCCGCGCCGTGGAGGCGCTGGAGCTGGCCCTTCCGCGCGACGCCGAGCTGATGGTGGGCGACATGCCCGCCTACGCCGACGACGTGGTGCAGGGGCTGCGCGGGTTCGCGCGGCAGCTCGCCCGGGCAGGCTGACGAGCCAGGCCGAAACACCGATGCGGACGAAGCAAATGCCTCGTCCGCATCTTCGTGTTTGCGGCGCTTTCTCTCGATCTAAATCCCCAAAACAGAAAGTCTCACGCAGAGTCAGCAGGGTCAGCAGATGAACTGCAGTTTCACTGCTGACTCTGCTGACTCTGCGTGAGACTACTTTCCGAACTTCGTATTGAAGAACGGGAGGAGGCGCAGGCCGCGCGGGTTGCTGCGCACGTAGTTCAGCAGCCCCAGCTGCACGCCGCGGATCGTGCGCGCGTAGTTGTAGAGGCCGATGGTGATCCCCGTCTGCAGGCCGCGCACGTCGTTCCAGCTGGCCGCGGACACGCCCTGCAGGTCCGAGGTACGCGCGTAGATCCCCGACACCGTCAGCCCGATCAGCGTGTCGGCCGAGACCACGGCGCTGCTCACCTGGATCCCCTGCGCCTTCCGCGCGAGCAGGATCGCCCCGCCCACGTTCAGCCCGCGCAGGTCCGGCCCGCCCAGCACGCCCACGCTCGCGTTCACGCCGCGCGCGGTGCCGCGCGAGAAGGTGACGATCGCCGAGGCGTTGATCCCGCGCACCTCGCCGTCCACGAACGAGGCGACGGGGCTGATGGAGATCCCGGAGAGGTCGCCCTCGGTGATGGCCGCGATCCCCGCGGCGGTGATGCCGCGCACGCCGCCCTCCGAGAGCGAGATGACGCCCGCGGCGGCGATCCCGTCGATGCCGTGGTCGCCGATGGCCGCCAGGCCGCCGAGCCCGATCCCCCGCAGCCGCTGCTCGGCGATCATCGCGAGTCCGCCGACGGCGATGCCGTTGACCTGGTCCTGCGACAGCACCGCCAGCCCGCCCGCCGCGATCCCGTTCATCTGCTCCGACGTCACCACGCCCAGCCCACCCAGCCCGATCCCGTTGATCCGCCGCGCGCGCGGGGCCACGAGGCCGACGGCCGCGCCGTTCACCACCAGCTCGGGATTCCGCTTGGGCACCCAGAGCGTGAGGTTGAGCCCGTTCACCCGCTCGGCCTGGTGGTCCACCGCGTTGACGCGGACGCCCGTCACCCGCCGCGAGTTGCCGATGCTGAGGCCCACGCCGCCCACGGTCAGGTTCAGCGCGCGGTGGCTGGCCGGCGGCTCGGCCGTGCTGTCGTCGACGACGGGAAAGCGCGGCTTCCACGAGCGCACGCTGTCCTTGGCCGTCACCGTGGCCGTGTCCTGCGCGCGCAGCGGCATGGCGGCGGCCGCGAGGGCGAGCGCGGCGGCGAGCGTGGCGATCGGGCGGTTGGGGATCATGGAAGGCTGGGGATGATAAGGACGGCGCGGAGGGCGGATCAGCCGTCCTCCGCGCTTTCGGTCCAGGCGGTCAGGCGGTGGAGCAGCGCCTCGATCTTCTCGCGCAGCTCCACGTCGTCGATGCAGCCGGCCGCCTCGTCGAGATAGTGCATCAGCAGCCCGATCTCGCCCTGCGCCAGCTCCCCGGCGAAGAGCGCGGGGTCCAGCCCCAGGTCCCACGCGGCGGTGGTCACGGCGCGGACGCAGAGGTCCGCCAGCTCCGGGCCCGCCGCCGCGGCGTCGGCGAGCGCGTGGGGCCGCACGCCGGTCACGGGCGCGTGGGCGGGGCGGGCGGCGGCGCCGTCGGAGGCGTCGCGGGGCGCGTCGGTCCCTGCGCGCCGGGCTCGCGCGGCGCCAGCGCGGAGTTGGCGGCGCGGCGCTGGGCGGCGGCGGTGCGCATCTCCATCATCATTCCCTTCATCTCCTCGGGGAGGCGCGCCTTCCACCCCGCGCCCTCGCGGCGCACGCTCAGCACCGTCACCTGGCTGAGCGTCTGGCCGCCCTGCGTGGCCGAGACGCGGTAGACGACGTACGCCGTGTCGCCGGCGGTGACGTGGCCCATCACGTTGAAGGTGGCCGCCGCCAGCAGCTCGCGCAGCCCCTGCTGGCTGCCGATGGTTCCCGCCACGAAGCGCTGGTACACCTGCGCCGACGGCAGCGCGCGCAGCTCGGCCGCCGAGCCGACGTTGAAGATCTGCCGCAACCCCGCCGTGGCCGTGTCGAGCGACACCACCTCGAGCAGCGCGGCCTTGAGCGAGTCCTGCTCGCCGGAGTGGACGAGCGAGGCGTTGGACGCCCAGTCGGCGGCCTTCATCGAGGCCAGGTACTGCGTGGCCACCTGCTCGGGCGTGGCCTGCGCCGCGCCCGCGCGCGGCAGGGCCAGCGCGGCCAGGGTCGCCAGGATCAGCTTCTTCATCGTGCCTCCAGGAGATTTCAGGGGACAGGGGGCAGGCATCAGGGGACAGCAAGCGGTTGGCCGCCCCGGGCCCACATCACCCTTCGATCCCCCACCTCCCGTTCAGGTGATTCGATTCGCCGCGGGTCGATCGGCCGCGCGGCGGTGATCATCGGACAATTTCGTGCAAAGCGCCTGGAGACGGGGGAGATGGGCGCGACCCGGGGCCGATCCCGCCCCGGCGCCCTCCTGCAGTCCCCTGTCCCCTATCTCCGGACGGAAGCGAACTCGGCGTCGGGGTTCCAGCGCGGCAGCTCGGCGCCGTTGGCGATCTCCGTCGCGAAGTCCAGCACCAGCGTGGAGAGCTGCACCGCGCCGCGCAGGTCGAAGTCCGGCCGGTACTCGTCCGACGGCTGGTGATAGCGGTGCGCGGTGTAGTCCTCCTCCTGCTGCACGCCCCATCCCGCCGGCTTCCCCTCGAAGTCGCTCCCCGCGCCGATGGACACGGCCGGGACGCCCGCCTTGGCGAAGGAGAAGTGGTCCGAGCGGTAGAAATACCCGCGCTCGGGGTGCTCGTCCGGCGACAGCTTCCAGCCGTGGCCCGCCACCAGCCGCGCGAACGACGGGCCGAGCGTGGACTTGTACTCGCCCAGCACGCGGAAGTCGCGCGTCGTGCCCAGGAGGTTGCCGCCGTCCACGTTCAGGTTGGCGACGATGCTCGCGGCGGGGACGGTGGGGCGCTGCGCGAACGACTCGGAGCCCAGCAGCCCGCTCTCCTCGGCGGTGACGAAGACGAAGAGGAGCGAGCGCTTCGGCGCCGGCCGCTCTGCCGCCGCGCGGGCGGCCGCGAGGAGATCGGCCACGCCCGAGGCGTTGTCGGCCGCGCCGTTGTAGATCGAGTCGCCGCTCACCGCGGGGCCGATCCCCAGGTGGTCCCAGTGCGCGCTGAGGGCCACGTACTGGTCGCGCAGCTGCGCGTCGCCGCCCCGTACGACCCCGACGACGTTCTCGCTCTCCAGGTGCTGCACGCTGTTGCGGAAGCCCACGTTCAGCGTGATGCCCGTGGGCACCGGGCGGAAGCCGCGGGTGGCGGCCTGCCGGCGGAGCACGGCGAGATCGAGCCCCGCCTGCCGCAGCAGCGACGTGGCCGCGCTGTCGGTGATCCAGCCGCGGAACGCCAGCGGCGCCGGCAGCTTCGGATCGCGCGGGAGCATGCGCTGCTCCTTGGCCCACGAGCCGACGACGGTGTGCCAGGGATAGCCCGCCTGCTCGGTGGTGTGCACGATCAGCATCCCCGCGGCGCCGCGGCGCTCGGCCTCCTCGAACTTGTAGGTCCAGCGGCCGTAGTAGGTCATCGCCCGGCCGCCGAACAGGTTGGGCTCGCCGGCCGGCGCGGGGGGATCGTTCACCAGCACCATCAGGATCTTGCCGCGCACGTCCACGTTCTTGAAGTCGTCCCAGCGGAACTCGGGCGCGGCGGCGCCGTAGCCCACGAACACGACCTCGGCGTTCGCGCTCGACTGCTCCGCCGCGGATCCGCCCCACACGACGACGTCGTCCGGATACCGCAGCGTCCCCGTCGCCTTGCCGGACGCGGCGATCCTGATGGTGGACGCGTCGGCGCCGACGATGTCGATGGGAACGCGCTGGAAGTAGGTGCCATTGTCGCCCGCGGGCTGCACGCCGAAGGCGCGGAGCTGGCTGGCGATGTACTCGGCGGCCAGGCGGCCGCCGCGGGTGGCGGGAGCGCGTCCTTCCAGCAGGTCCGACGAGAGGAAGCGGAGGTGCCCGTCGATCTCGTTGGGCGTGATGGCGCCCGGCGCCTGGGCCCGCGCCGCGCCCGCAGCCAGCGCGAGGGCGGCCAGAGCGAGCGTGGGTATGCGTGTGGCTCGCATGTGCTCGTGGGAGATGTGCGTGGACGTGCGCGCGGGACTCCCGTGCGCGGAGGCCGCAAAGCTACCCGCGGCAGACGTTTGGGGAAAGGTGTGGGTACCCGTGGGGCGGAGATGAAGATCCGGCGCCCGAGCCCACCGACAGGCGACTGGAAGTCGCGACAACAACGGCCCGAAGTCCGCCTTCGCGGACTCCCACGCCGACATCCGCGCGCACGGTTAAAGGATCGCCCCGAAAACACCCTCCCCCCAGTCGGTTTTGGGGGGAGGGTCGCGCGAAGCGCGGGGTGGGGGGCCTCCGCGCGGCGGCCGCGCAGATGCCAGTCGTCCGCAACTACATCCCCAGCCCGAGCTGATCTCCGTCGAGCCGATCTTCGTCGGACGACGGCGGCGCGGCGCGATCCTGCTCGCCCAGCCAGCGGGCGAGGACGGAAACGACGTAGCGGCGCTCGTCGTCCGTCATCTCCCGCCCCTTGGGGATGTGGTGCCACTTCGCGAGGCAGCCGCGGCAGCACGTGCCGGTGGCGTGCTGGGCGACGAAGACGGGGTGGCCGCGCATCGGCGTCTGCTTCCCGTCGTTCGGCGGCCGCGCGGGGGCGAGGCGGGCGGCGATCATCTCGTCCGCGTGGCGCAGCACCGTCTCCATCCCCCTGCGGCGCAGATAGGCGAGGTCGCCGTCCCCCAGCCGCTGGCGCCGGCGGAAGGCTGACTTCGCGAGGCGGGCGAAGACGTCGTCGAGCTCCCGTGGATCGGTCATGGCGGAGGCGCGCGGAAAACTCCGGGCCACGAATGCGGAAAGGGCCGCCGATCCCGCCCGGCGGCCCTCCCGCTGCGCTCCGCGTGAAGTGGGTGTACGGCTAGTTGCTGCTGGTCAGGCTGAACGCCGCCTGCTCCGGTTCGGACACGATCTTGAACACGCTGTACGCGTTCAGCCGGTGGTCCAGCGTGCCCGCCCCCCCGCGCCGGGTCACGCGCATCTCGTCGCTGGCCCGGGCGTTGGGGTCGACGATGTGCACGGTGACGGCGTTCAGGTACGGGTTCTGGTCGTCGCCGTAGCGCACGTCGCGGGCGGTGCTGCCGGCGGCGATCGTCACCGTCACCGGCGGGAGATCGCCGTTGCTGGGGTCCGCTCCCCTGCGTCCCACCAGCGTGACTTCGATCGCCGCCTTCGATCCGTTCGTGAGCGTCTTGGTTCCAGACATGATTGCCTCGCGCATGAAGAGTGATGGGCCGATGGATCTCGTCGGGAGCGCACCACCCCGAAACGGCATCTGCCAGGCCATTTCCGCCGCGCCCGATCTGTTCCTTCCCAACACGCTGCGCCGCATGCGGATCGCCCCTCGCGCGCCATCTCCGCCGTGACGCGAGGCTCCGAACCTCCCTGTAACGGCGTGGCCCGCCGCCCGCAACGATTCGATGCTTACCGCCCCGCCGTCATCTCGCGCACCAGGCGTTCGACCAGCGCGTCGTCCTTCGGCAGCAGGCCGGCGGCGGGAAGGCGGCGCACCAGCTCGGCCCACTTCGGCCACACGGCGTACGCGCGGCGCAGATACGGGATCGCCTGCTCCACCTTCCCCGCGCTGGCGAAGCTGATCCCCGTCCAGAACACCGCCTCGCCGTTCGTCGCCGAATCGGGAAGGATGCTGGTGGCGCGGCCGTACGCCGCCGCGGCCGCGTCCAGCTCGTTGCGCGTGACCGCCGCGTCGCCCTCGTTCAGCGAGCGGTAGACGCGGCTCAGCGTAACCAGCCGCCGCAGCTCGCGCAGCGGTTCGGGGCTGTCCTCCACCCGCAGGTCCACGACACGGTCCACCCACGGCCGCCCTGTGTTCGTGGGGGAGACGACGATGATGGCGGCGGACTGGCGGCCGCGGATGTCGCCGCCCTCGCGCTGCGCGGCCTCGAGCGCCTGCAGCAGCCGCTCGGCCAGGTCGCCGCGCGCGGACTCGTAGGCGCGCGCCATGGCGTCCCACACCGTGGCGCGGTCCATCAGGTTGGCCTGCGTGGAGTAGCCGCGGCCGACGTGGTTTCCCGCCGCCTGGATGTTGCGCCCGCCCGTCCACGCGGCGACGCGGCCGCGCGCGTCGATCATCGCCACCTGCCGCACCGCCGAGTCGGCGTCGGTGGAGACGAGGGCGCGCAGCGCCTCGGGGCCGCTCCGGCCCAGCCGCATCAATTCCAGCCCCAGCGGGCCGTAAGAGGATTCGACGAACGACTGCGTGGCGACGGCGCCCACCCCCGCCTCGGCCCACGGCACCGCCGTTCCCACCGAGAACCAGTGCGACTGCACCGCCACTCCCATCTCCCCCGTGGCCGAATCGCGCGCGACGATGGAGTAGGTGGCGACGGGGCGCAGCGGCCGCGCCGGCGTCTGCGCGTCCAGCGCAGCCGGGGCCATGGCGAGGAGGGCGAGGGCGAGGCGGATCGGGCGCATCGTTCGCTCGGGGAAAAGGTTGCGCGCCGGGGCGGACGGCCCCGGCGCGCGCAAGGTAAGCGGCGCCGCGCGATGCGACCAGCGGCCGTCATACCGTTTCCCACGACGTCCCGACAGCATTGGATCACACGGAGGGAACGGAGGAAACGGAGGATCGTCCTGGGTTCCTCCGTTCCCTCCGTTTCCTCCGTGTGATTTCATTTCATCGTGACTTCGAATGCACGGTCATTCAGCCGACCAGCGGCCGTCAGTCCAGCGGGACGCGCGTCTTGAACTCGCGCGAGTCGGCGGTGTTTCCGCCCGTCCCCTGCCGCCGGTACGGCACCCGCAGCCGCCAGGTGCCGATCCCCTGCACGACCACGGAATCGGCCGCCGAGCTCCCCGGCGCCACCCGCACCGCCGCCGTGCTCCCGCCGCACTCGGGGATGACCGGCACGTTGTACGTCACCCAGTCGGCGCCCTCCCTGAACTGGATCTCCACCGTCATCCGGCCCTCGCAGGCCAGCACGTCGATGGCGCCGCTGCCGGTGTTGGCCACCGTATAGCGGATGGTCACCGGCTGGTCGTTGCCGAACGTGGCGTAGATCTCCTGGTCGGGAAGGACGCGCACGCCGCCGGAGCCGACGGGATCGGAGCAGGCGCCGGCCAGGAGGAGCGCGGAGATGGAGAGGATGCGTCGCATGGATCGAATCGGGCGTGGGCGGAGATGGAGCTCGTGCGGGAAACGTCCGACGCCCCCGCTTCGTGACGCCGCCCCGGCCCGCGCCTTGCCGCATCCCCCTGCCCCGCTCGCGGGATGGACCCACGCAGAACAGGAGGAGGGGAGATGGCTGGAAGGCTGCAGGGAAAGAAGGTGGCGATCCTGGTCACCGACGGCTTCGAGCAGGTGGAGATGACCGAGCCGCGCAGGGCGCTTCAGGACGAGGGCGCCGAGACGGTGCTGGTGTCGCCGAAGGACGGCCGGGTGAAGGGATGGCAGCACACGGAGTGGGGCGACGAGTTCCCCGTCGACCGCCCCTTGGCGTCGGCGCGCGCGGACGACTTCGACGCGCTGCTCCTTCCGGGCGGCGTGATGAACCCCGACCACCTGCGGCAGGACCGGCAGGCGGTGGAGTTCGTGCGCGACTTCTTCGAGGCGCACAAGCCCGTCGCGGCCATCTGCCACGGGCCGTGGATGCTGGCCGAGGCCGGCGTGGTGGAGGGGCGGAAGGTCACGTCCTATCCGTCGATCCAGACGGACCTGAAGAACGCGGGCGCGGACTGGGTGGACGAGGAGGTGGTGACGGACCAGGGCCTCGTCACCAGCCGCAAGCCCGACGACATCCCCGCCTTCAACCGCAAGATGGTGGAGGAGTTCGCCGAGGGCCGCCACGACCGCCAGCACGCCTGACATCGCTGGTTCTCACGCGGAGGCGCGGAGACGCGGAGGCGCATCCCACAGCGCCTCCGCGTCTCCGCGTCTCCGCGTGAGTCATCCTGTTTCGGTTTTCATTTGGTATAGATCATGCGTAAAATCTTCTGAGAGAACAGGATAGGAGATTCTCACAGGAGCACTGAAGGATGACCGACAAGCGCACGGCGGAGATGGCCTCCGAGGGCAACATGATCAAGGACCCGGACGACTGGGTGACCGGCGACGAGCCGATGACCGGCGCCCAGCGCTCGTATCTCCACACTCTGGCCGAGGAGGCGGGCGAGGAGGTCGACGACGGCGGGCTGACCAAGGCCGAGGCGTCGAAGATGATCGACGAGCTGCAGGAGAAGACCGGGCGCGGCGTGTAGCGCGTATCCCGGGCACCACGACGCCCCGGCGCGGCGTGTAGCGCGTATCCCGGGCACCACGACGCCCCGGCGCGGCGTGCGCCGGGGCGTCTTCCGGGACGGCATCGGGGGCCGGACGGCCTCCTGGATCAGAGGCAGCTCTGGATGCACTGCACCGCGACCGGCCCGGCGCACTGCGTCCAGCACGCCAGGTTGGTGCCGCAGTGCAGGCATCCCAGCGCCTGGGTGCCGCACTTGGCCAGGCACCCCACGTTGGGAAGGATGCCCGTCACCGTCCCCAGGATGTCGTCGAAGATCCCCTGCGGAGCCACGCCGCGCCCGTAGGCGGGCGCGCGGTAGCTGCCCGGCGCGTGCCCGGCCGGGCCGGCGGCGGGAGTGCCCTGGAACGCCAGCGTCATGGGGGGAAGCTTCACGGCGCACCTCCTGGTGGTGGACGCCGCGGCGGACCCCCCGCCGCGGCGGATGTCGGGAACCCGCCGGGCTCAGCCCTGGTCGGCGGGGGTGAAGGCTTGCGGCTCGGGCTCCGTGCCGGCGGGCGCGGCGTCGGCCGACGGGGTGACGATCGGCTCGCGCGGCGGAACCGACGAGCCGTCCCATGCGTGGTCGGGGTCGGGGAAGAAGGTCACCCCCGTGCCGTAGTCGGCGTCGACCACCACCAGCCACCCGCCCGGCACCGCCGTCCGCAGGGTGACGAACAGCGCGGAGTTGCTCTCGAGCGTTTCGTACGTCAGCATGGCCCGGGCGCCCGGCAGGCGCGGAGAGGGGGTACGGCGGCGCGGCGTCGTGCGAGCACCCGTGCGCGTCCCTCTGCCAGGGGCCTCGACGCGCGCTTTCACGGCACCCTCGCGCGCGCCCGGGCTCTCACGGCTAGCGGGCCACCCAGTACTCGTTGCACAGCTCGCGCCCGCGGAACGCGTTGTCGGCGGCCTGCCGGTGCCCGGCGTCGCCGCCCGCGAAGCACTCGTCGTTGATCTGGTCGCGCGCCGTATAGCAGTTGATGAACGCCCGGATCCGCGCGAAGAGCTGGTCTTCGTTCATCCACCCCTCGCACCGGCTGAGGTTGCGGCAGTGCGCGTTCACCGCGTCCATGAGCTGGTTGTGGCGCGCCCAGCTGCAGTTTCCCGGCGGGTCGAGGGCGGGGACGACGCCGGCCCCCGCCGTCGCGGCACGCGCCCGCATCGCGCCCGCGGGCGCTCCGCCGTACAGGCGCGGGATGGGAAGGTGCATGGCCCCTCCCTACTCCACCCGCACCAGCACGGCCAGCCCGCCCACCACCCGGTCCGCCTGCACCGCCTCGATGCGCAGGAAGGCGGTACTCCCCGGGCGGGCGTCTTCGGGCACGTGCAGCCAGAGCTCGCGGAAGCCCTCTTCGCCCTCGCCCACGGTGAGCGACCGCACCGTCCCGGCGGCCTCGGCCCGGGCCAGCGGCCGGGCAACGTCGCCGGCGTCGCGCCGGAGCCCCGGCAGGAGCCCGAACTCCACGGCCGCGGCGCCCTCGCCGGCATCGGCCGAAGCCATGGCCGGCATGGCGCCGCCGTCCGTGCCGCCCTGCGTCACCCGCAGCGTGCTCCCCGCGGTCTCGGGCGCGCGGAAGGCCACCGCCTGCGTGGTGCCCGCGGCCATGCTCGCCATCAGCAGGTTCTGCTGACCCACGCGGCGGTCACCGATCTGCGGCGTCGTCTCGGGATCCATGAACCCGGGCGGGAGGGGGTCGTTGGGCGCCTGCACCACGGCGATCATGCAGGTGTGCGCCGTGGAGTTGGGGGCCCAGACGTCGGGGCAGGTGACCGGCTGCCCCGTGGTGTCGTTCGCCGGCACGTTCACCGGCACGATGCCGATCAGGTTGTTCAGGAAGTACTTCCACTTGTCCACGGCCCCGCCGGGCGTGCAGAAGTAGAAGCTGATCGTGGCCTGCGGGGCGGCGTCGCTTCCCGTGTTCCCCACGTTTCCCCAGGCGTAGTTGGGCCCGTTGGGCAGCACCTGGTTCCCGGGCTTCGCCGTCTGGCTCCCCGCCCGGTTCAGGACGTTCGGGTTCTGGTAGTTCTGGTATCCGCTGCCCAGGTGCAGCGTAAGCGTGGCCGCCATCGGGAATCGCTCCGGATCGGGGTGGTGTGTCGCTGCCGCGGGCGGGGCGGACTCCCCGCGCCGCCGTTCCTACGACGAGGTGGCGTAGGTGATCACGCGCCCCCCCACGGCCGTGGGTAACGCGTAGAAGGCGTCGTTGTCGCTGTCGGTGATCACCACCGCGTACGCCGCCCCGCGGCGGACGTGCTCGAAGGCGAAGGCCCCGTTCGGCTGCACCGGGGCCAGCGCGAACACCGCGGGCCCGGCGGCCGGCACGCTGACGGCGTAGGCCCACAGCCCCGTCCCCCGCGCCACCCCGCGCAGCGCGCCCTGCAGCGGCCCGCCCGCGGCGCCGGGCCACGCCACCACGCCCACCCCCACCCCGCCGCTGAACACGGTGTTCACCACCCCTTCGGCGGGAAGGAGCCCCGGCCCGGACGGCGGGACGAAATCCCCGGGAACCAGGAGGGCGGCCCACTGCCCCGGGCTCAGCGTGGTGGACACGCTCCAGGCGCCGTCGCCGTTCACCGGGCTGTCGCCCACGAAGCTCCACGCGGCGGCCGGCGACCAGGCGTACACCCGCACCCGGAACGCCGTGGGCGCACCCAGCCCGTCCACCGTGCCGTTCACCACCCCGGTGCCCACGTTCAGGCTCACCCGGCCGGGCGGGAACACGGCCACGTCGGCCACGCGCGGGCCCGGCACGGGCAGCCGGCCCGCCACCGGCACGTACTGCAGGTCCACCACCGCCGCGGCGTAGCGCGTGCCCGCCTGCACCAGCCCGAAGCTCCAGAGCGGCGCCACCGGCACGTAGGCGTTGAACTTCCACGCGCCCGACTTCTCGTACCAGATCGCCACCTGGTAGAGCCGCGGGTCCAGGAAGGTGTGGACCAGCTCGCCGGTCATGGGGCCGCCCGCCTCGCTGGGCGGGAACGGAACGCTGATGGCCATCGCTTCCCCCCCTCAGCTGGTGAAGCAGCGGGCCACGCACGCCAGGTTGGCGCCCGACCCCGCGCAGCGCGCCCAGCACGCCAGGTCGCCGCCGCACTCGGCGCCGCAGCGCCGCGCGGTGGCGGCGCCCACGCACCCGGCCGTGCAGGTGTCGTCGAAGGCCGGGCGGATGCCGCCGCCGCGCGGCGCTGCGGCCGGGGTGCGGGCGGCGCCGGCGGTGACCGCCGCGCCCAGGGTCATCCGGGGGACGCGCATGCCGTTTCTCCTGCCCATCGGGTTCAGAAAGCGCCGCCGCGGCTATCCGCGCGCCACCACCCAGGCCGGCGCCGCCTCGGGCACGCCGCCGCCCAGGTCGCCGTCGTGGCGCTCGCGGTCCGCCGGCTGCGCGTAGTCGAAGGCCAGCGGGCCGTAGCCCTCGTTCATCCGCCAGTCGCCCAGCAGCCCGGGCTCGGCCGTCGACGCCGCGAACCCGTTCCACGCCGACGCGGCGGCCACCTCGGCCGCCGACAGCGCGCGCCCGAACAGCCGCACCCGCGAGATCGAGCCGGGAAAGTGCAGGTCGCCCTGGGCGTCCGTGTGGCCGATGGTCACCGGCGCGGTGGCGCCCTGGATGGGGTCGGCGCCCGAGTTCCGGTACACGGTGACCGACATCCTCCCCCCCGCCGTCACGGTCAGGGCCATCGCGGCCGCGTCGTACACGGTGGCCACGAAGATCCGGGCGCGCCGCCCGTCCAGGGGCACCAGCCCGTCCAGCGGCACCACCACCTCGGTGGCGTTGTAGCGCACGCGCAGCTGCATCGGCTGGCCGACCGCGGCCTCCACCCGCCACCACGCGCCCTGCTCCACGGCGCCGGCGATCCCCAGCACCCCGGCGTTGCGCCCCTCCTCCACCAGCTCGGCCAGGTCGACGCGGAAGATCACCGTGAAGCCCTGTTCCAGCGCCGGCGTGGGAAGGCGGGCCACCACCACGTCGTCCACGCCGTCGAAGCGCAGCTCCGCCTCGAGCAGCGGCGCAAAGCGGGGCACGGTGGTGGGCGGCGTGGCGAACACGGCTCCTCCGGGTGCGGGGTTCACAGGCAGCGGGTGATGCAGCCGATGGCCTGCGGGCCGGCGCAGGCCAGCCAGCAGGCGGGGTTGGGGCCGCAGACCAGGCACGAGAGCACGCCGGCCCCGCACCCCAGCAGGCATCCCAGGTCGAACTGCGGGGCCACGCCGGCGGCGCCGTGCGGCCGGGCCCGCCCGGCCGCCGGGGCGGCGCCCGGCGCCGCGTGCCCCAGCGTCATCGGCGGCAGCTTCATCTCTCTCCCCCGTTCGCGGGAAGGCCGGCCGGCGGCGTCACGGCCGGTCGAAGTACTGCTGCACGGGCGACGCGAGGAACGGGAACAGCCCGGTCACGTCCACCCGCGCGAAGTACCGCCGCACCTCGTTCGACACGGTGTTGTTGAACGAGAAGATCACGTCCACGATGCGCCGCGTGCCCGACAGGCGCGACGGCTGCGCCGAGACCGAGGCGATCTGGAAGGGGCGCGGCTCCTCGAACAGCTCGGCGGCCGTCACGTAGATGTCCAGCGCCCGCACGGTCATGAAGTTGATGGCGCGGTGCTCGTCGCTCTGCCCCGTGTTGTCGCCCAGCTCCTGCAGCACCAGCAGGGTCTGCCGCACCACGTCTTCGGGGAGCGTCGTCCCGATGACCCGCGCGTGCTCGATGATGCTCTGGATGAGCGCGGCGTTGGTGTAGTGGTAGACCTGGGTGGCGTTGACCAGCGGGAGCTGCACCCCGTTGCACATCGAGGCGGGCGCCACCGGCCCCAGCGTGCCCACCACCAGCGTGTTGGTGCGCTCGGTGGGGTCGGGCTGCAGCGCCATGATCAGGTCCGACAGCTCCACGAACGAGCGCGGGACCACCAGGTACACCTCCACCCCCTCCACCAGGAACACCCAGCACATGTCCCGGGCGATGTAGATGTTGGGGGCCTGGCTCAGCACGGTGTACAGCTCGCGGCGCGAGATCGCTGCGTCGGAGCGCAGCCCGGCCACCGCCCGGAACTCCTGCTCCAGGCTCTGGTCGGGAAAGCGGGCCCGCACGTCGCCGATGGCGTAGACGAAGCCCACCGGGCCGCCGCCCCCGCCGCAGCCGCACCCGCCTGCCTTCCGGGCGCCGCCGCACCCGCAGCCGCAGTCGCCGCCGTCGCCGCAGGCGGGGCGTACGCTGGTGGGGTCGGGCACGGCCGCCGGGGCCAGCCCGGGTGCCACGGGGGTGCCGGGGATCGAGTCCAGCAGGGGGGCGCCGGCCGCCTGGGGTGCCGCGCCGTCGAGGGTCTCGGTGGCGTCCGTCATCTCGCGATGCGCTGAGGGTGTGCGGCGGCAAGCGCCGCCCGGCTTTGCGCGACGTCAAGGAGCGGTGGAACGATGCTGCCGCGGCGCGTTCCCGGGCGCAGCAGCGCGGAGCGCAGGGCGGCGGCGGGGGCGCCGGGGTGCAGCGACCAGAGCAGGGCCGCGGCGCCGCTCACCAGGGCGGCGGCGGCGCTGGTGCCGCTCATCTGCCGGTATCCGCCGCCGGGAACGGTGCTCCGCAGCGTGCCCGGCGCCAGCAGCCCGCCGCGCCCCACCCCCACCCCCAGGTTCGACGTCGGGAGCGGCCTTCCCGCCGCGTCGCACGCGGCCACCGGGAGCACGGCGGGGTGGCGGAAGAGGGGCACCGGCCCGATGCCGCCGCCGTTCCCCGCGGCGGCCACCAGCAGCACCCCGCGCCCGGCCGCGTACCCCAGGGCCTCGCGCAGGGCGGGCGCGTCGGCCAGCGTGCTGCTGGTCAGTCCCAGGCTCATGTTCAGCACCTTGACTCCGGCGTCCACGCACTCGGCCACGGCCTGCGCCAGCTCGTCGGCGGTCACCACGGGGCAGGCGTCGATGGTGGCCGCCTCGCAGAAGATCGGCCTCACCCGCAGCGGGCACCCCGGGCAGATCGCCGGCGCCTGGCCGCCGCGGCGCGCCGCCAGGATCCCGGCCACGAAGGTGCCGTGGTGGCACGCCTCGCTCCCGCTGACCCGGCAGGCGGCGCCGGTGCCCGTGCCCACGCTGGAGATCGGCGCCCCCGCCAGGTCGGGGTGGGTCACGTCCACCGGCCCGTCGATCATTCCCACCAGCACCCGCGGGCTTCCCTCGGTTTCGGCCATGAGGGCGTCCAGGCGTGTGGCTGCCAGCGACGGGGACATCGGCGACGGGCGGTGGATTTCTCAAACTGCGACGTAAAACGGATACAGTTCCGGAGGACGCGGCGCAAGGCATTCGTTGTGCGGCGCCGACCGGATCGCGCCCAAGGTCGTGACACGTGCGGGGATACGCGGATGCGGCTTCTTCATCAAAGAGCGGCTTGTGGGATGTTTGATGGACGGGGGAAGCGGTACGAGGCGCTTGGAAGGCCGACGCCCGCGGGACCGGCACAGGGCTACAGGGGTGACGGAGGCACAGGAGACCCTCTCGCAGTTCCCTGTGCTTCCGTGATGCCCGTGTCCTCCTGTGACAATCGAGATCGCCGGGACGCGAACGATCTTTCCGGATCGGGGAGGTGGATCCCGGCCGCGCCGGCGTGCCCGGCTATAAGCACGCGACGGCGCATCCCATCCGGCCATGGATGCGGGGATTCATCGCGGGCCCGCCCGGCCGGGGGATACCCCGGCCGGAAGAACCCCGCCTCCCGCTTTGAGCCGTCCGTCTTTGGAAGCGGCACGATGTACGCGGCCACTCCCCTGCCGGCGCCAGGATCAGGCGCCCTCGTTCCAGATACTGCAGCAGAAGATGGGGCGCGGCACCGATCGAGCCTGAGAGAGAGTGCGAGAGTGCGTCGGGCCTGGGCGAGCCCGGCGCACTCTCGCACTCTCGCACTCTCGCACTCTCGCACTCTCGCACTCTCGCACTCTCGTCCGTGGCGCACCCGTTGAACCCGCTTATATTCAGGCATCCTCTGCCACGCTCCCCGCGAGCAGAGTAGCTGCGCAACTTCCTTCTTCCTCCCCTCGTAGTCCCTGCCGCCCGGAAACGTCCGGGCAAGGACACCGCACGGATGGACTTCTACCTCTTTTCGCTGCTGCTGGGCTTCGTGGGGCTGCTGGTGATGGCCGTGAGCGGCGTGGCCGGCCACGGCGGCGACCACGGCGCGCACGGGCACGGCGGCGGCCACCTCCACGCCGGCGGCCACCACGCCGGCGACGTCAACGTCCACGGGATCGGCGGCCACGGCATCGCCCACGGGCACGCGGGCGGCCACGCGCTCGACGCCGGCGGCGGACACGCCCTCGGCCACGCGGGCCACGCGGGCGGGCACGGCGTCGCCCACGCGGGGCACGGGCACGACGTGGCGCACGGTGGGCACGCGCACCACGGCCATCATGGCGACCACCATGCCGGCGACGGCGGGAAGGCGGTGGGAAGCTGGTTCCTCTCCTTCCTCTCGCCGCGCGTGCTGTTCAGCGTCCTGGTCGGCGTGGGTGCGGCGGGGGTGCTGCTGGGCGGCGTGCTCGGCGGGCCGCTGCTGGCGGCCGCGGCGGTCGCCGGCGGGTTCGCCTTCGAGCTGCTGGCGGTGCGGCCGGTGTGGAACTTCTTCTTCCGCTTCGGATCGGAGCCCGCGCTCACGCTGGAGAGCGCCGTAACCGACACGGCCACGGCGGTCACCGGCTTCAACCCCGAGGGCGAGGGGCTGGTGAAGATCGAGCTGGACGGCCAGATCGTGCAGGTGCTGGCGCGGCTGAGCCCGGCCGACCGAGCCAGCGGCACCCGCGTGCGCGCCGGCGACACCCTGGTGGTGGAGGAAGTGGACGCGGTTCGCAACCGCTGCACCGTATCGCTCCCCGTCTCCGCGGCGGGGCTCATCCGCGGCGCCTGAGCCGCGCCGCACAACCTGGAGGATCAATGGAATCGAGCCTGATCTGGACGGCCGTGGCGGTGCTGGTCGCCGTCTTCGTGCTGATCCCGATGACGGTGTCGGCCTTTCTGCGCAACGTGGAGGCGGGCACCATCCGCATGGTGAGCTGGCTCACCGGGCGCACCTACATCTACCGCGGCCCCGGCAAGAGCAAGGAGATCCCGCTCTTCACCACCGGGACCACCATCTCCAGCAAGGCCATCAACGTCGACCTCGACATCACCGACCAGACCGCCGACCTGGACCAGAACGGCGTGCCGCAGCCCATCAAGGTGCGCGTCCTCGCCAGCGCCATCGTCTCGGTGGGCGACAGCGACCCGATGATCAAGACGGCGGCCAACCGCTTCTTCAGCAAGCCGCAGGAGGAGCAGCTCAACATCCTCATCGACCTGCTGAGCTCGTCGGGGCGCCGCGCCATCAACCTGCTGACGCACGACCAGCTGTTCTCGGCCAAGACGGCGCCGAAGCTTCCCGCCGCCGTGCCCGGCCAGACCGTGGCCGTGGCGGTGCACGAGGAGGCGCCGGTGGCCATCGTCCCCGCCGGGGGCACCGAGGACGACGACGATCCGCTGGCCATCATCATCCGCAAGGCGTGCAGCCGCGAGCTGACCGACCTGGGGCTGACCTTCAACTCGCTGAACATCAAGGTGGTGCAGAGCGAGGTGGCCGAGGCGCGGCGCCGGCAGTCGGCGGCCGAGGCGCAGGCCAACGCCGACATCGTGGCCGCCGTGCAGGCGCGGCGCGCCAAGGAGGCGGCGCTCGAGGCCGAGCGCACCATCAGCGACAGGCAGCGCGAGCTGGAGCAGACGCGCGCGTCGAACGCGGCGCTGATCGCCGAGGCCGAGGCCAAGAAGCAGGAGGCGCTGGCCAAGCAGCGGCAGGCCGAGCTCGAGGCCACGCAGATCGCGCAGGCGCGCGCCGACGCCGAGCGGGTGCAGATCGAGGCCGCGGCCGCGGCCGACGCCGAGGCCATCCGCATCCGGCGCGTGGCCGAGGCCACCGCGGAGAGCATCCGCAAGGTGAACGAGGCCATCCAGCAGGGCGGCGAGGCGTACTTCCGCTACAAGCAGATCGAGATGCTGCCGGACATCGCCCCGTCGATCGCCGAGGCGCTGTCGCAGGCCCGCCTGGTCACCATCAGCGGCGGCGGCGGCGAGGGCGGCGCGGCCGACGCCACGGCGGGGAACATCACCAGCGTGATCCAGACGGTGCTGGCCGCGCAGCTGGTGGCCAAGGGCGGCCTGCTGGACGGCGACGCGCCCGCCGAGCGCGCGCCGCGCATCCCCGTCCCCGCCGTCACGCTCCCCAGCGGCCGCGCGGGGTGATGGAGATCTCCGGCCGACCGCGCTGAGCGTTCGGACGGATGATCGAGGGTGATGGAGATCGGGCCGGGGCGCCGCGGGTGGCGCTCCGGCCCGATCTTTTTCCCTCGCTGGCGGCCGGGGTGGCCGGGCGATTGATGAAATCGCGGCAACAACCACACGAAGTCCGCCTTCGCGGACTACATGCTTCGGTGAGGCCGAGATGCCGGTGCTCGCGACTGGCTTCGGCGAAACCGGCTCCGAGCGCCAGGGCCTCGTCCACACCCGGGTCTGTAGTCCCCGCGGGGGGACTTCGTGTCGTTGTTGCAGCGAATTTATTCGCCCGTCTCCCCCGTGCTTCGCTCCCTCGCGAGATTCGAATCTTCGGGACAAATCGCGCGTAGTGATACCGGCCGCGGGAACAGATGTGGGTGGACGGATCGCGGGCTGGCGCGGACGAAAGCGGACAGGTATCGTTCCGGCGCGGACACATTCGACACACGGGAGCAAAGGCGATGGCGCGCGACGGCAAGGAGAGCAGCAAGGGGAAGAAGGCGATGCAGACGGCGGCGCTGCTGGCGGGCGCGGCGGGGCTGCTGCTGTTCATCGTGGGCGTCAAGCGCCGCTACCGGCTGGACGAGGAGCGCGAGATCGACGCTTCCCCGCCCCGCGCGCGACGCCGCCGCGACGTGGAGCCCGAACTCGACGAGCACACGGAAGACGAGGACGAGGCGGCCGAGGGCTGATCTCCCGATCTCCGTTCGACGCACGAAGGGCCCGCGCCGTACCTGGCGCGGGCCCTTCGTGCGTGCGTGGGGGCCTCGGGCGGCTACGGGAGCAGCGTCACCGTCGGCGTGTAGCCGAACGCCTGCAGGTCGCCGGCGGCGTAGACGCGCTGGTTGCCGGCGGTGTCGGTCAGCTCCAGGTGGTTCACCGTCCAGGTGCCCGCCGGCGCACCCGCCGGGAAGCCGGCCTTGCAGGCGAAGGTGCCGTTGGCGCGCGTTCCCATGACTGGCGCCGCGCTCTGGCAGGTGATGGTCTCGCTCGACACGGGGCTGCGGATCTCGGCGTAGATGGTGCCCGCGCCGCTCCCCGGGTCCGCCACGCCAACGGTGACGGTCACCGAGTCGGCCGACGTGGCCGCGGGGGTCACGCTGAACGAGGTCAGCGTGGGCTTGTTGGTGTCGTTGGTGCCGCCGCTGACCGCCACCGACGAGGTGAAGCCGCGCCCCGCGAGCTGCGCCGCGGTGAAGCTGGTGTTGTTTCCCGCGCGGTCCGTCACCTGGAGGCTGGTCACCGCCCAGGTGCCGTTGGCCGCGCCGGACGAGATCCCCATCCGGCACTGGAAGGTGCCACTGGCCGCCGTCCCCGTGGCCGGGGTGGACGTGGCGCAGGTGACGCCGCGGTCCGACGCGGCGTTGTAGAGCGTGACGATCGCCGTCTCTACCCCGCTTCCCGCGTCGGCCGTGGTGAACGTGGCCGTCACCGAGTCTCCCGCCGTTACGGGCGCGGGCGAAAGGGTGAAGCCGTTCAGCGACGGCGCCGTGGCATCCGGCGCGGGGTCGCTGACGGCGATGGTGGTGGCGTAGTGCCGCGCGGCCAGGCTGGCGGTGAGGAGCTGCAGCACTTTGCCGGCATGGTCAACGAGCTGGACCGACGAGACGGTCCACGTCCCCGCTTCGGCGCCCACGGGAATGGTGATGCGGCACGCGTACGAGCCGGCCGCCGGCGTGCCGCTCGCCGGCGTGGTGGCGCTGCACAGCCGCATGCTGGCGCCGCCGGGACTGGTGAGCTGCACCTGCGCCAGGCGCATCCCCGTCCCCGCGTCGGAGGCCGACATCGTGAACGTCACCGAGTCGCCCGCGGCCACCGTGCCCGGGGTGAACGAAAACGCGCTGAGGGTGGGCGCCGAGGTGTCGACCGGGCCCACGGTGATGGTGGCGGTCCCGCTGCGGACGCCGTCGCTGGCGGTGATCACCGCCGTCCCCTCGGCCTTCGCCGTCACCGTGCCGCCGGAGACGGTGGCCACGGTCGTGTCGGAGCTGGTCCAGGTCAGCGACGAGCTCTGCGACTCGGTGCCGGCGGCGCTGACGATCCAGGAGCTCAGGAACTTCGTTCCACCCGGCGCCACGCGCGAGTTGAACGGGTCCAGGCGGATGTAGCCGTTCTCGCCCGGCAGGGCGGTGGACACGTAGACGGTGAAGACGAACTGCGTGACGCCGGCGGAGAGCTGGAACTGCCAGCTCTTCGCGCCTGAGGTGGCGCCCGGCGCCAGGATCCCGTCGTACTGGAAGTACTTCTGCCCCGCCGCGGTGAACGCGCCGGTGCCGTCGGCGTTGGCCACCGTGGCGGTGCCGCTCCCGGCGGTGACCGTGGGCCCCGAGGCGAAGAACACGCGCGTGCCGGCCGGCGACGGGGTGACGCCGTCCGTCGTGCCCATGGCGCGGGGGAGCAGGTTCTGAACGGTGACGTCGGCGCTCAGCACGCCGCCGGACAGCTGCACGTTGCTGGAGCGCAGCTTCACGTTCACGTTCTGCCCGCCCAGCAGCAGGTCGCCCGCCACGCCGCCCGCGGGTGACGCGCTGGTGCAGCTCACCAGGCGCGGCTGCACCTCGGCCGTGCATTGCAGCACGGTCGACACCGGGGTGGCCGGCACGAAGGGCTCCGAGTCTGACGGAGCGGCCGGGTTTTGGTCCGAGCAGGCAGCGAGGGCGAGCACCGGCAGCGCCAGCAGCGCAACGGCGCCGCGGCATGAGATGCAGCGAAGGATCATCGGATTGGAATCTCGAAAGATGAGAACGCGCGCGGGAAGGCGGTCCAGCGGACGAGAACGGATGAATATCTACGCGCGCTTCGATTCAATCAAGTCGTTGCGGCAATTTGAGTTACGATTTCGCACCTTGCAGTGCTTTTCGCGATTTGCATCGCTCGCCCCACAGCTGCGATCGCGAAAAGGGCCCACACCGGACGTGGCGCGGGCCCTTCGTCATTTCCGGCAGAGGCGATGCTTCAGCCGCGCTGGCGGTCTCCCGGCGCGTGCTGGCGGCCGTCGCGGACGTGCGTGTCGTGCGGCTCGCCGCGCGTGCTGCTCTCCTCCGTCGTCCTGGTGTGCGCGCCGTGCGACCCGCTCTGGCCCTCGAACCCCTGCTGGTGCTCGGCGATGGTGTCGGGCTTGGGATCGCCGCGGCCCTGGTCCGACGGCGCCTGGCCGGCCTCGAAGCCCTTCCGCTCGCTGGGCGGCGTGTCGTTCTCCACGCGCTGCGTGCCCTGCGGCGACGTGCCTTCGTGGCCCGGCTGCGGACTTCCCGGGCCGCCCTGCGCGCCCGTCATCCCCTGCTCCTTCAATAGGAGTGCGAGAGTGCGAAAGTGCGAAAGTGCGCAAGTGCGCAAGTGCGCCGGGCTCGATCGGACCCAGCGCACTCATGCACTTCCGCACTCACGCACTTCTCGTCTCAGCTCACCCACGTCGTGCGCCGCTGCGTCACACGCCAGCCGTCGGGGCCGCGCTCCAGCAACACGATCGTGCCGTGGCCGCACAGCGCGCCGCAGTGCGAGCCGGTGGCGATCACGGCGCGGCGGCGCTCGGTGTCGAAGCCGGGGCGCGAGAGGGTGTGGTAGCTCGTGGCCGGCGCGTAGCGGCGCTGGAACTCCAGGTACTCCACGCGCAGGTTGCCGTTGGGGATGAAGAGCCGGCTGGGGCTGAAGATGCGCAGCAGCGTGTTCGACGGGATGGCCGCGGGGAGCGGATACCGCGCGCCGTTCCGCTCGCGGTAGTCGTCGATGGCCGTCGGGGGGAACCCCGGCTCCAGGTCCGCCACGAAGTTGCGCACCGTCTCCGCCTCCACGTGCGACACCGAGGTGCTGTCGGCCACGACGACGAAGGGGTGCGCGCTGTCGGCCAGCACGCTGTCGATCACCACCGCGTACACGGCCAGCTCGTCGGCGTCGGCGCGCGGGCCGGCGGGCGCGGGCGACGGCGCGGGGCCGGGGCACGCGGCCAGCATCAGCGCGGCCAGGCACGGCGCGGCGAATCTCATCATCCGAATCATCCAGCTTCCCGGCGAACGTTCGCGATCGTGAGACAGCAGGTCAGGAGATGGTGAGCGGCATCCCGGTGACGACACCCAGCCGACATCGCGGCCTCAGGAGACCCACAGCACCCGACCCGACAGGACGTGCCAGCCGTCGGGCCGGCGCTCCAGGAGCACGTAGCCGCCGTCGGCGCAGAGCGGGCCGCAGTAGTAGCTCCGGGTGACGAGCGCGTACCGGCGCGCGGAGTCGAACCCGGGACGCGAGACGGTGTGGTAGCCCGGCACGCCCGGAAATCTCCGCACGAACACGGCATAGCCGCCGCGCAGGCGGCCGCCGCCGTCGAGGACGAGAACCTCCTCCGACGCGTACACCCGCACGGGATGGCTGGCGCCCGTTTCGGCGGGGAACGTGATCGTCGTCCGGTTCCGCTCGCGGAAGTCGGCCTCGATCTCGGCCGCCACGGCGGAGTCGAGCCGCGCCTCGCGAATGCCTTCCGGCCATTCGCGGCGTCCGACGCTGTCGGCCACGACGATGGCGCCCCGGCGCGCCGAGAACAGCTGGTCCACGAGCGCGGCGTACACGGCGACCTCGTCGGAGTCAGGCTCGCTGGAGATGGCCCTCTGCGGAGGCGCGGGAACGGCGATCGGCACGGGCGGCGCGGGATGCGCGCACGCGGCGGCGGCGAGGAGGAGGAGGATGGGGATGCGACGGATCATCGGCGGTCGGCGGAAGCGGAGGGTCGGCTCACACGATACACGCGCCGCCCCTCCCGCGCCAAGCTGCACTCCGTCCTACGACGTCAGCTCCTGGTACAGCTCCCACGCACTGCGCTCCACCCAGCACTCCGCCAGCCGCCCGTCGCGCACGCGCCAGATGGCGATGCCGGTGAAGGAGATGCGCCGCCCGTCCGCGGGGAGGCCGAGGATCCCCCGGTTCGTTCCCGTGCACACCCAGCGCGAGACGATGCGGTCGCCCGCCGCGTTCGCGAACGCCTCGACGCTGTCCGTGCGCGCGTCGCCGAGCACCGCCTGGAAGTCGCGCACCCACGCCTTGAACGCCTCGCGACCCCGGATCACCCGCCCGCCGGTGGTGATCGCGTAGTCCTCCGTCATCAGCTCGTCGATGGCGTCGAGCTCGTGCGCCGGCCCCCACACCCGCCCTAGGAACTCGAGCGCGAGCTGCTCCGGCCGAGCCGTTCTGGTCTCCGTCATCTCCCCCACCCCGTCGTTGTCATTCCAAAGGCGCCGCCGGCCGGAGTCCGAATCGCGAGAATCTGATGAAACATGGGATCCGGAACACCTCCAGGTGTCATCCTGAGGGAGGCGCTGCATCGCGCTCTCGTCCGCACGAGCGCTGGGCGCCGACCGAAGGATCTACTCGACCCCGCGCGAGATTCCGGCTCCTCCGACAGACACCCGGCCCGCCCTGCAAGATCCTTCGGGCGCGCATGAATCCGCGTGAACGCGACTGCGGTGCTCCGCGCCCTCAGGATGACACCTGACTCGTTTCCGCAGGTTGAGCAACACCCTCTGAGGAATCCGTGTCCGCGTCTGCACCGAATCCTCCGAAGTCGCCGGATTCACGCCTCCAGCGGCACGGGCGCAGGCGTGGAGATGGCGATCCGGCGCGCGTGGCCGACGTTCAGCGCCAGCACGCTCGCGAGCAGGCAGAGCATCCCCGACGCGACGAAGGCCGCGTGGTAGTCGCCCATCCACGTGCGGACCGCGCCTGCGCCGCCCGCCGCGAACGCCGCGCCGAGCTGGTGGCCGGCCATGATCCACCCGAACATCACGCCCACGCTCTCGCGCCCGAACGCGTCGGCGGTGAGCCGCACGGTCGGCGGCACCGTCGCCACCCAGTCCAGCCCGTAGAAGAGCGCGAACACGGCCAGCGACGCGTGCGGCCCCACGAAGGCGTACGGGAGGAAGATCAGCGAGAGGCCGCGCAGCCCGTAGTACCAGGCCAGGAGCCGCCGGCTGTCCCAGCGATCCGAGAGCCAGCCGCTGAGCGTGGTCCCCAGCAGGTCGCAGATCCCCATCACCGCCAGCAGTCCGGCGGCCGCCACCTCGGGGATGCCATGGTCGTGCGCGGCGGGGATGAAGTGCGTCCCCACCAGCCCATTGGTGCTGGCGCCGCAGATGAAGAACGTGGCCGCCAGCAGCCAGAAGTCGCGCGAGCGCACCCCGCGCGCGAGCCCGGCCAGCGGCGCCGCGGCCGCGGGCGACGGCGCCGTCTCCGCATCGTCCGCCGCGCCGTACGGACGCAGCCCCACGTCGCGCGGCCGCTCGCGCACCAGCAGCAGGACCAGGGGGATGACGATCACCGCCGCGCCCGCCACCACCTCCACCGACGTCCGCCAGCCGCGGTGCTCGGCGATCCACGCCAGCGCGGGGAGGAAGACGAGCTGCCCCGTGGCCGTGCTCGCGGTCAGGATCCCCATCACCAGCCCGCGGCGATCGTGGAACCAGCGGTTCACCACCACGGCGCCCAGCACCAGCGCGCCCATCCCCGACCCCGCGCCGACGACCACGCCCCAGAGCAGCACCAGCTGCCACGGCCGCGTCATCAGCGTCGTGGCGCCCACGCCGGCGGCGAGCGCGAAGAGCGCCAGCAGCATGGTGCGCCGCACCCCTAGCCGCTCCATCAGCGCGGCGGCGAAGGGGCCCATCAGGCCGTACAGCACCAGGTTCACCGAGATGGCCAGCGAGATGGTGGCGCGCGTCCATCCGAACTCGCCCTCCAGCGGCACCATCAGCACGCCCGGCGTGGCCCGGATCCCCGCCGACACCAGCAGAACGGCGAACGTCACCGCCGCCACCACCCACGCATAGTGCACGCGCCCCGGCGGGCGCCCGATCGTCGTCGTCATCCCCCCTCCGCTCCCGTTCGTCTCCCATCGCCCGACATCACGGCCCGAAGTCTACATCCCCGGCACGAAACGGGAGAGTGGCCCGAAGGACAGTTTCGATTATATTCGGGCCATGAGCATCGAACCCCATCTCCCGACCTCCGGCGGCGCGGCGGAGCCCATCCACGTGGTGCTGCTGGTGCTGGACAGCATCGTGCCGTTCGACCTGGGCGTGGCCTGCCAGGTGTTCGGCTACGCGCGCCCCGACCTGGGCGCCATGCGCTACCGGATGACGCTCTGCGCGGCCGAGCCGGGCCCGGTGACGACGTCCGTGGGCTTCCCCGTCACCGTCGACCGCGGGCTCGACGCGCTGGAAGAGGCGCACACCATCATCGTCCCCGGCATCCGCGCGTACGACGCGCCCGCGCCGCCGGCGGTGGTGGACGCGCTGCGGGCGGCGCACGCGCGCGGGGCGCGGATCGCCAGCATCTGCACCGGCGCGTTCGTCCTGGCCGAGGCGGGGCTGCTGGACGGGCGCAAGGCGACCACGCACTGGAAGGACGCGGCGCTGCTGGCCGAGCGCTACCCCGAGGTGTGCGTGGACCCGCGCGTGCTGTACGTGGACGAGGGACAGGTGCTGACCAGCGCGGGGATCGCGGCGGGGATCGACCTGTGCCTGCACATCGTGCGGCGCGACTGGGGCGCCGAGGTGGCCAACGCGCTGGCGCGGCGGCTGGTGGTGCCGCCGCACCGCAGCGGCGGGCAGGCGCAGTTCGTGGAGGAGCCGGTGCCCGCGCGCCCAGCGGGAGGCCTGGAGCGCACGCGCACCTGGACGCTGGAGCACCTGGACCGGCGCGTGACGGTGGACGAGATGGCGCGCCACGCAGCGACGAGCCGCCGCAACTTCACCCGCCGCTTCCGCGCGGAGACGGGCACCAGCCCGCTGCAGTGGCTGCTGCAGCAGCGCGTCCTTCGCGCCCGCCGGCTGCTGGAGACCACGGAGATGTCGGTGGGGCGGATCGCCCTCGAGTGCGGCTTCGGCTCCGCGCTCTCGCTGCGCGACCACTTCACGCGCGAGGTGGGCGCCACGCCCGCCGCCTACCGCCGCGCCTTCGGCGTCCGCAGGGTGAGCGTGGTCGACGCAGCGGCTGCGTGATCAGGAATCCCAAGAAATCAGGCACACAGAGGCACGGAGTGACAGAGGCACAGAGAACCCATTGCGGTGCTCTGTGCCTCTGTGATCTCCGTGCCTCTGTGTGAAAGCGGGATCGCCAATACCCGAACGATCGCTCATCCGGAGTTCAATGGCGGCGGTGGATTGCCTTCTCTCGCTCCGCGTTGTTGACGGCGCCGCCGACCACCAGCCCCACCAGCGCCCCGACGACGGCGCCGACCGGCCCGCCGAGGGAGGCGCCGAGCATGGCTCCGCCGATCCCCACACCCACCAGCCGATCGAACGCCGCGTCCTCGCTGTACGCGTCCGGAGACGGGCGGGACGCGGAGGGACGCACCGGCGAAGCGGGGTACCGCGGCCGAGAGTTCTGCACGTGCCTCATGTGCGCCTCCTGGAGAGTGGGTAGCCACGTTGAAATCTAAGACTCCCTCCGCGAAATACGAAGCCCCTGCTTGCAACTATAATTGGCTTATAGAGCGCTTATCTGATCTGAATACCGCACCGAGGCGAAGAAACACTCTGTTACCCCCTAGCACAACATGGCGTATTGAGATATGCTTGTGCACGAAATCGGGCGTGAGGAGAGGATGATGTGACCCGTTCCGAGCGACGCACAGGTCCGCTCGCGGACACCAACCCTCTCCGCGCCTGCAACCCCGGCAAAGGAGCTCCCACCATGAAGCGATCCGTGCAGATCCTGAACCGCTGTCTCTTCGCGCTCGGCATCATCGGCAGCCTCACCTTCGGGGCCGCGGAAGCGTTCGGGTCCGCACGGACGGACAAGACCGCGGCCCGCCCTTGGTGCGAGCCCGTGCAGTGCAACGCGCAGTGCGGCGGCTACGGGATCTGCCAAGGCTTCCAGTGCCTCTGCTACTGAGATCGGCCTCGGCGTGATGGAGCCGGTCCGGGGTGTCCCGGACCGGCTCCCCGACTGTTTTCTCACCCGTTCAAGGACCCTCGGCGCGCTCGCGACCGCCGCTGCCCGCGCCGCGTAGCGCCCGCGCGCGGGGCGGTTATATTCGCCTCCACACAATCGCCCGCCGGGAACGGCGCGCGAGCGAGCGAACCCCTTCGCCGAGAGCACGGAGCCGGATGTCCGTCACCGAATACCTGCAGGGCCGGCGCGAGCAGAGCCTGGCCGAGCTGAACGAGCTGCTGCGCATCCCCAGCATCAGCGCCAAGAGCGAGCACCGCGGCGACACCGCCGCGGCCGCCGAGTGGCTGGCGAGCCGTATGCGCGCCGTGGGCCTCACCACCGTGGAGGTCGTCCCCACCGCGGGGCATCCCGTCGTCCTCGGCGAGTGGCGCGGCGCGGAGGGCGCGCCCACGCTCCTCGTCTACGGCCACTACGACGTGCAGCCGCCCGAGCCGCTCGACGAGTGGCTCACCCCGCCCTTCGAGCCCACGGTGCGCGACGGCAAGCTGTTCGCGCGCGGGTCGGTGGACGACAAGGGGCAGGTCTACCTCCACCTCAAGGCCGTCGAGGCGCACCTGGCCACCAACGGCTCGCTCCCCGTCAACGTGATCTTCTGCGTCGAGGGCGAGGAGGAGGTGGGATCCCCCCATCTGGCCGAGTTCCTGGCGGCCAACGCGGAGCGGCTGCGCTGCGACGCGGTGATGATCTCCGACACCACCATGTTTGCGCCCGGGCTGCCGTCCATCACCATCGGGCTGCGCGGGCTGGCGTACATGGAGGTGCGCGTGCAGGGCCCGTCGGTGGACCTGCACTCGGGCGTCTACGGCGGCGCGGTGGTCAACCCCGCCAACGCGCTGGCGAAGATCATCTCCCGACTGCACGACGAGCGCGGGCGGGTGGCCGTCCCCGGCTTCTACGACCGGGTGGTGGAGATCGAAGAGGCGGAGCGGCGGATGATCGCCGGGCTCCCGTTCGAGGAGGAGAATCTCCGCGAGGAGGTCGGCGCGCCGAAGCTGGGCGGCGAGCAGGGATACGGCCCGCTGGAGCGCGTGTGGGTGCGGCCCACGCTGGACGTGAACGGCCTGCTCAGCGGCTACACCGGCGAGGGCGCCAAGACCGTCCTCCCCGCGCGAGCGATGGCGAAGGTGTCGATGCGCCTCGTCCCCGACCAGGAGTACCACGAGATCGAGCGGCTCTTCACCGAGTACGTGAGGTCCATCGCCCCCGAGGGGGTCACGGTGGAGGTGGAGGCGCTGCACGGCGGCCAGCCCTGGTACGCGGCGCCGTCGGGCCCCGTCTTCGAAGCGGCACGCCGCGCGCTGGCGAAGGCGTACGGGCGCGAGCCGGTGACGATCCGCGAGGGCGGGTCGATCCCCATCGTCAAGGCGTTCGAGGACACGCTGCACGCGCCGGTGGTGCTGATCGGCTTCGGGCTCCCGGGCGAGAACGCGCACGCGCCCAACGAGTGGATGTCGGTGGAGAACTTCCACCGCGGCGCCGAGGCCATCGCCGCGCTGTACGACGAGCTGCGATGACGGAGACGCGGGACGCCGGGGCGCGCACGGTCGACGACGACGCGCGCGCCTTCGTGGCGGAGATGGAGGCGCGGCTGGCGCCGCTGATGCGCGAGTCGCACGTGGCCGGCTGGGACGCGGCCACCGGCGGCGGCGACGAGGCGCTGGAGCGCTCCGCGCGCGCCCGCGCCGCCGTGGCGATGGTGTACGCGGACGCGGAGGCCGCGCGGAAGGTGCGCGCGTGGCTGGAGGGCGGCGTGGGCGATCCCCTGCTCCGCCGCCAGCTCGTCCTGCTCGACCACGAGCTCACCCGCTGCCAGCTACCGCCAGAGACCATCGAGGACCTGGTGCGTCGCGGCACCGAGCTGGAGCACGTCTTCCACACCTTCCGCTCCACCTTCCGCGGCGAGCGCAAGTCGAACAACGAGCTGGTCGACGCGCTGCAGGAGACCACGGACTCGGGGGTGCGGCGCGAGGCGTGGGAGGCCGGGAAGGAGATCGGGCGCGAGGTGGCCGAGCCGCTGCGCGAGCTGGTCCGCCGCCGCAATGCGGCCGCGCGCTCGCTGGGCTTCGACCACTTCTACGCGATGGAGCTGCACCTCCAGGAGCTGGGCGAGGCGCGGCTGTTCGCGGTGCTCGACGAGTTCCGCGACCGCACCGACGAGCCCTTCCGCCGCTTCCGGGCGGAGATGGACGCGCGCATGGCGCGCCGCTTCGGCGTGCCCGCCGACGCGCTGCGCCCCTGGCACTGGGACGACTTCTTCGCGCAGGAGGCGCCGTCGGTGGCGGGGACGGTGGAGCTGGACGCCTACTTCCGCGACCTGGACCCCGTCGCCCTGGCCTCCGGCTTCTTCCGCGGGATCGATCTGCCGATCGACGAGGTGCTGGCGCGGAGCGACCTGTACGAGCGCGAGGGGAAGGACCAGCACGCCTTCTGCATCGACATGGACCGCGAGGGCGACGTCCGCGTGCTGTGCAACATGCGCCCGAACGAGAAGTGGACGGGCACGCTGCTGCACGAGCTGGGGCACGCCGCCTACGACCTCTACATCCCCGATCACCTCCCCTTCTTCCTGCGCACCATCGCCCACACGCTGAGCACCGAGGCCATCGCCATGTACATGGGGCGGCTCACGCGCGACCCGGCGTGGCTGCGCGAGGTGCCCGGCGCGGCGCTGACCGACGTGGAGGCCGCCGACGTCCGGGCCCAGCAGCGCGCGGCGATGCTCGTCTCCGCGCGATGGATCCTGGTGATGGCCTACTTCGAGCGCGAGTTGTACCGCGACCCCGATCGCGCCGACCTGGACTCGCTCTGGTGGGACCTGGTCGAGCGGCTGCAGTACATCCGCCGGCCGGACGGGCGGAGCGCGCCGGACTGGGCGAGCAAGATCCACCTCTCGCTTTCGCCCGTGTACTATCACAACTACCTGCTGGGCGAGCTGATGGCGTCGCAGATCTCCGCGCACGCGCGCCGCGGCATCGCCGAGGGACGCAGCATCGCCGGCGAGCCGCGGGTGGGCGGCTTCCTGCGCGAGCGGATCTTCGCCCCCGGCGCGTCGCTGGACTGGAACGAGCTCCTCGTCCACGCCACCGGCGAGGGGCTGTCCCCCCGCTACTTCGTGGAGGAGTTCGTCGGCGCCTGAACCGCCAAGCTTTTTTGATCACGCAGAGGCACAGAGATAAGGGAGAGGCACAGAGGCTCGCGGTGACGGAGCCCTCTGTGCCTCTCCCTTTCCTCTGTGTCCTCTGTGTGAAATTCTCTTGTCTTTTCACCAGCCACTGGTGTCGATGAGATCGGGATCGGCGCGGACGCGTGCGCGGGCGACGACGGCCTGGTGCGCGGCGGCGCTGTCGGCGCTGCCAGCGGCCTGCCAGGCGCGGGCGAGGAGCGCGTGCACCTCGGTGCGGTTGACGTAGAGGTTGCTGGCCTCGAGCGACCCGCGCAGCGCCGGCTGCAGGACGGCCACCGCCTCGCGCGGGCGGTTCATCCGCATCAGCACGCCGGCCAGCGCCACGTTCGTGCGCGTGTACCCCGCGTTGGGCGACACGATGGCCTGGCGGAGTTCGGCCGCCGCGCGGGGCCAGTCTCCCCGCGCGCGGTGGAGCAGCCCCAGCACGTGGTGATGCAGCCGGTGGTCGCGCGCCAGGTAGCTGCGCATCCCCCGCTCGCGCACGGTGTCGGCAAGGGCGCGCAGGTGCGCGGTGTCGTCCAGCGCCGCCAGCGCGTTGGCCTTGTGCGTGAGCGTCCACGTCTCCGCGCGCGCCACCCGCGAGGGCGCGTCGCCCGGCTCGCGGTTCCAGGCGATGGAGTCGAGGAGCGCGGCCGACTCGCGGAAGCGCCCCGTTTCGAACAGGATCTGCGCCTCGAGCAGAGCCACCGACGGCACCGCGCCGTGCGACCGCGGCGCGCTGCGGAAGGCGAGCCGCGCCTGCCGGGCCGCGTGGAGCGCGTCGCGCATCCTCCCCTGCTCGCGGCGCGAGATGGCCAGGTACCACCACGAGTCTACCACGCGCTCCTCGTCGCCCGCCTTCATCTGCTCGGCCAGCAGGCGGTCGGCCGCGTCGTACTCGCGGCGCAGGATGCGGTGCTGCGCCATCACCAGGATGGCGTTGGGCGTGAGCGCGGGGTTGTAGGTGCTGGCCTTCCCGTAGACCGCCATGGCCTCGTCGCCCGCGCCGGCCAGCTCCATCGTTTCGTACAGCGCGTTCCACGCGGGGGCCGAGCGCGGCTGCAGGCGCGTCCACTCCCGCGCCACGCGGTTCGCCGCCGGGATCGAGTCGGCGCTCTCGTACGCGCTGACGATCTGCCGCAGCGCGTTGCAGGCCATGCACCCCGCGCCCTCGCCCCGCAGCCCCTCGCCGTCCATCTCCACCACGCGGCGGAACCAGGGGACGGCGTCGAGCCAGCGCGCGTCGGCCAGCAGCGCCACGCCCACGTAGAAGGGGCCAGCGGCCTCCCGCGGATAGCGCACCGAAAGCGTCTCCGCCAGCGCCAGCAGCGTGGGCGACGAGGTGATGTTGGCGATCCCCGCGCGGATGATCAGGCGCTCGCGGTCGCTGGCCGTCTCCGCCAGCCGCAGCGCGCGCTCCTTGATCCCCGGCCCGCCGCGGACGAGCGCGATGTGGTACGCCGCCATCGCGAAGGCGCTGTCCTCCGCCAGCGCCGCGTCGAACATCCGCGCCGCGGTGGCAGGGTCGCCCTGCGTGTACGACTCCAGACCGCGCTCGTACAGCCGGTAGGCGATGGGCGACGACGTCGTCACGCCGCCGACGAAGTTGCCGGAGGGGAGGTCGCGCGCCAGCCGCCCGGCGCCGCTGTCCGCCAGGGCGACGGCGTCGGAGCCCTCCAGCCGGTACGCGGCGATCACCGCGCCGCTGCGCAGGTCCACGCGGCGGAGGTCCAGCCGCAGCCGCCCGCCCGCCAGCGAGTAGACGTCGCCCTCCACCAGCTGCGTGGCGCCGGCGGAGCGCGCCGCGGAGGCCAGCGCGGCGCCGGTCGTGTCGGTCGCCCCGCGCAACTCCTGGAAGAGCCGCGCACGGCTGACCACGCGCACGCCACCCCCGCGCGCCAGGTCCGTCGCCAGCAGGTCGGAGATCGGCGTCGCCACCGGCCCGCCCGTATACGAGCCGATGCGGCCGATGGCGAGCACCGGCTCGCCCGCCTCCTCCGCCCCGCGCGTCAGCCGCCACCCCGCGAGCAGCACGCCGACCACCGCCGCCGCGCCGGCGATGGCCCAGCGGGAGCGGGAGATGCGCGGCCATCGCGGCGCCGGCTCGTCCGCGGGAACCGACGCGATCGCCAGCGCCGGCACCGCATCCACGGGAGATGACGGCGGCTCCGCGACGGCGGTCGTGGAGGATCGGGAGACGTCGGGAGCCGCCGCGTCGTCATCTCCCTCGTCCGTCGATGACGCAGCGGCGGCGATGGCTGGGGATGCGGCGGCTCGGACGGGCTCCGGCTCGCTGCGCAGCCGCTCGGCGAGCGCCGTCACCTCCGGCGAGGGCGGCAGGCCGAGGTGCGCGTCGACCAGCGATTCGTAGATGCGCGCGTGCTGCAGCGCACCCGCTCGGTCGCCGGCGGCGTCGAGCGCGCGCATCAGGCGCACGGCCACGCGCGCGCTCAGCGGGTCCGCGCCGGCGAGACGGCGCCACCACGCGACGGCGGCGGTGTGGTCGCCCGCGCGCTCGCGCGCGCCGGCCAGCGACTCCAGCGCCTCGGCGTGGCGCAAAGCCAGCGCGGCGCGCTCGGTCTCGATCCAGCGGTCGAAGTCGTCGAGCCCGGGAACGCGGAAGCCGTCGAGGAACGGGCCGGCGTAGACCGCCGCGGCGCGCTCCGGATCGGCCGCCGCCAGCGCGGATTCGAAGTCGCCGACGTCGCTGCCGATCACCTCCGGGTTCAGCCGCAGGTCCTTCACCCCCAGGAACGGCTCCTCGCCCCCCAGGTCGCGGCGCAGCGCGTACAGCGCCTGCGCCAGCGCGCGGCGCCCGGCCTCGTCGGGGCTGTCGGGCCAGAGGAGCGCCAGCAGCTTGTCTCGCGTCACCCCTCGCTCGCCGGCACGCGCGAGCACCGCCAGCACCGCCAGGCGCCGCGGCTGGGCCGCCGCCCCGGCCAGCGGGCGGTCGCCGTCGCGCACCGCGAGCGCGCCGAAGGTGTGGATTCGCAGCATCTTGCGAAGTTCGCGAAGGCGGGTGACTTCCAGGTGATGGGGCGGTGATGCGGGGCCGGTAGCTTCCCTTCGACGACGGCGCGGACGTACGACGGGGCGCCGCGGAGAGATTCGGGGAAGCGCGGCCCGGCTCCCGATGCGGGATGGAGGGAGCGGCCTGGAGGATACCGAGGGGGAAAGCGCAGATGGACGGGACCGATTGGCGGGGTGGGCCGCCAGCGGGCGCTCTCCCCCTCGAACAATTTGTCCTCGTTTGTTTGCCGGGGCAACCCGGTAGACGGCGGGGGACAGGGGACAGCAAGACGACGGCGGGCGGGCGGCGACCCGTCCCGGCGAGGAAGGCGGTCCGGCGTGCCGGATCGCCTTTCTCGCGTCTACCCGGGAGACGTTCACCGAACGGAGATCGAATCCCTTCCGGAGGAGATGCGAGCGCGCTTATTTTGCGACACGAAGATCCTCCCGCCGCACCGCCTTCGATCCCACCACGCGGCCGGCAGCCGGCGAACCGCCCTTCATCTCCTACCTGGTTCTCTCCCATGGCAACGCTGAACGGCATCATCAAACCGGCCACCATCGGCCAGGTCGGGTTCGACACCGCGTCGACCGTCACCCAGAAGGCGCTGCAGGAGGCGCACAACCGCGGCTACACCTTCGCCATCCGCTACATCCGCCGGAAGGTGGCGCACGACGGCGACCTGAAGCACGACGAGGCGCAGATGATCCTCGATTCGGGGCTGTCGCTGATGGCCGTGCAGTACGTGGAGAGCGAGGAGAGCTGGGACGCCAACGCCACGAAGGGGACGCAGAACGGCAACACCGGCGTGGAATACGCGCAGTCCATCGGCCTTCCGCCGGGGATGAACGTCTGGTGCGACCTGGAGGGCGTTTCCACCAAGTGCCCGGCCGCCGACGTCGACGCATACTGCCGCGCCTGGTTCACGGCGGTATCCGGCGCCGGATACGTCCCCGGGCTGTACGTGGGCTTCCATCCGGGGCTGAACCCGCAGCAGCTCTTCAAGCTGCCGTTCACGCACTACTGGCGCTCGTTCAACCTGAACGACGACCAGGTGCCCGCCGTCCGCGGCACGCAGATGCGCCAGCGCAGCAAGAAGGCGCTCCCCGGTCTCGATCCCAGCACCTTCGACGAGGACGTGATCACCGGCGACAAGAAGGGCGGCGTTCCCCTCATGCTCTCGGCGCACTGAGCCGCCACCGGGCGCACACATTCTCAGCCCCGGCGGGGAGATCGTCTCCGCCGGGGCTGCGTCTCGTTTCCTGATCTCCAGAAGAACGGGATCACACGGAGGAAGCGGAGGGAACGGAGGACCACGACGAGTTCTCCGTTCCCTCCGTTTCCTCCGTGTGATCTCATATCTTTATTCGTTTCAATGACATAGCCGACGGGGGCGGAACACGTTCCCGCGATTCTTCATCATCCCCCTTGCACCTCACGTAACGTGAGGTATTAGCCTTCCGTCGTGGCCACGCAGACGCAGTTCAACCGAAGGAGGGGCGGGATGGCGCGGGACGGGTGGAAGGTGGGCGAGCTGGCGGGCGCCACGGGGCTGACCGTGCGCACGCTGCACCACTACGACGAGATCGGGCTGCTGCGGCCGTCGCGCCGCACGCCGTCCGGGCACCGGCTCTATGGCGACGGCGACGTTGCCCGGCTGCAGCAGGTGACGTCGCTGCGCGAGCTGGGCTTTCCGCTGGAGGAGATCCGCGCGCTGCTGGACCGGCGCGGGATCTCGCCGCGGGAGGTCGTCGGGCTCCACCTGGAACGCCTGCGCGAGCAGATCGAGCTCCAGCGCGCGCTCTGCGAGCGGCTGGAACGGATCGCCGCCCAGCTGGATCGCGCGGAGACGGTCTCCGCCGACGAGCTCATCCGAACCATCGAGGCAACGACCATGTACGACAACTACTTCACTCCCGAGCAGCGGGAGGAGCTGAAGGCCCGCGCCGCCGAGCTCGGCGACGACCGGATCCACGCCGTGGAGGGCGAATGGGAGCGGCTGATGGCCGAGGTGCGCGCGGAGATGGACCGCGGCACCGATCCCTCCGAGCCACGCGTGCAGGCCCTGGCGGCGCGCTGGATGGAGCTGGTGCGCGGCTTCACCGGGGGCAACCCGGAGATCCACGGCTCGCTCAACCGGATGTGGCAGCAGGAAACCACCATCCACGGCATCGACACGGCGCCGGTGCGCGAGATGATGGCCTACGTCCAGCGCGCGCTGGACGCGGGGAAGGCCTCGTAGCCGCACGCACGGTGGCGCGAACGAGCCCATCCACGTGACGGCGCCCCGGCGGGTTTCCCGCCGGGGCGCTCGTGCGTTCACCACTCGCGGATCAGGCCCAGCAGTCGGTGCCGCCGCAGGTGCCGCAGGTCCCGCCGCACGAAACCCACTCGGTGTCGCGCAGCACGGTGTCGTCCCACCCCGAAGGGTCGACCGTGGGCCGGTACACCGTGTCGTTCCACTCGGAGATGATCACCTCGTTGCCGCGTACGGTGCCGCTGCGGCTCAGGGTGCGCGGCATCGCCAGCGACTCCACGTTCAGCGCATCGAGGTTCAGCTTCAGCTTGGGACGAGGCATTCGGCTCCTCCGGGTGTTAGTGACAAAGGGACGGAAAATGATGTGAATAGACTCTCGTACGCGTCAAGAGGCCGGTGCGCGGTGTCACCCGGCTCACCAGATGTTTGTAGCCCCGGCGGGACAGCCATCCACTTCCACGTAAAGGTCGGAGGCTCGTAAGAGGTTCCGACGCAAGCGGATGCGCGATGGTGGCGAGAAGGCGCCGGAGTTGCCTTTCCGTCCGCCGCGCGAACGGCGCACGATCCTACTCCCCCACCGGACAGGCACATCCTCATGTTCAGCTTCCGACCCGCGGCCACGCTGGCGCTCGCCCTCACGCTCATGACCGCGGCGACGGCCGCGGCGCAGGACACCGCTTCCGTCACCGCTCCGAAGGAGGCACGGAACACCTTCTTCGTGGAGCTGCTCGGCAACGCGGGGATCTACTCGCTCAACTACGAGCGCTTCTTCACGCCGCAACTCGGGATTCGCGTGGGCGGGATGTACTTCGAGACGGTGGACGAGGGCGACCGCATCTCCGTCGCCCTCTTCCCGGTGATGGGTACCTGGCTGCTGGGCCAGGGGAACAGCCACTTCGAGGTGGGCGCCGGCGTCGGCTTCGGGACGGCGGGAATCGAGACGACCGACATCGGCGACGCCTGGGGAAGCACCGTCTACGGCACCGCCACGCTCGGCTACCGCTACCAGAAGCCCGGGGGCGGCGTGATGTTCCGCGCCGGCTTCACGCCCGTCGTCGCCCAGGGCGGCGTGTTCCCGTGGGTCGGTGCCAGCGTGGGCTACGCGTTCTGAGCAGCGGCGGGCGACCGCTTCAAGTCAGCGCCCCGGCGGGAAGGCTCCCGCCGGGGCGTGTCGCATCCAACCCTCGTGGTGATCCCCGCTTACGGCGTGCAGCGGGCCGGGCACGACTGGAATTCGTCCGTCTGGCAGCAGTGCGAGAGGAAGCGCGAGGGAGCCGCCGCTTCCTGCGCCTGCACCGTTCCCTTCCGGCCGTCCGCGTCCTCCGTCACGAACGACTGCACCCTCAGCTCTTCCACGTTCAGCATCAGCTTGTCCATGGGGTCCTCCCTGGGATGAGGTGGAAGTGAGCAGATCGGCACCGCTAAGTATAGGCCGTGGCGGGAGGAAGTGAAGCCGCTTCGAGATGGAACGTTCGCGGTGCGCGATACAACGCAGACGGCGTTCGCCTGAGATGGAGAACGACAAGGCTGCAATCGTCATCTCCACCAGAATCGGACAACCTTCCGCATCGCGCTGGCCGGATCAGATCCGGAGCGCGGCTTCGAGCGAGCGCATCCGCTCCAGCGGGAAGTCGTGCATCCCCCACTCCTTCCGGTATCCGGCGGGCCCGTGCTCGGCGAGGACACGCTGCGCGGCGGAGAGGACCTGGCCGGCGAAGGTGCGCAGGCGGCACTCGGCGTCGAGCAGCACCTCGCCGCGGTCGTCGGGCAGATGGTGCGCGGAGTCCTCCAGGCGGAGGATGCGGACGCGCAGGCGGTCGGGGCCGGCCCGGCGCAGCTGCCAGCGCACCTCTTCCGGCTCCGCTTCGAACGAGAACGTCGCCCCTTCCGCGCCACGCACCACCGCGATCGTCGCGGCCAGAAGGTCGTCCAGCGCGTCGGTGAGGTAGCTCGCGATCACCTCAACCTGCTGGCCGGCGATTTCCACTTTACACTGCGCCCATCCCATCCCGGACAGGCGGTAGTCGACCCTCACGGAGAATCTCAGCGCTTCTTCTTGAGGAGGGTGCCGCGGCAGCTCGCGGCGCCGCAGTGGCAGGGATAGCGGCGCTTCGCTGCGGGCGTGTGGCGGCCTTCGATGATGAAGTGGTAGTCGAAGGTGAGCTCCTCGCCCTCCGGGATCTCGCGGATGCTGTCGATGTAGATGCGGCCATCCTCGATCACCGACGCGCAGTTCGGGTCGCAGGAATGGTTGATGAAGCGGGAGATGTTGCCCCCCGCCCCGCCGTCCACCAGGACGTCGTCGTCCACCTTGAACAGCAGCGTGTGATACGGGACGGAGTCGTCCCACGGGTAGCGCCGGTCGCCCTCTTCCTGCGTGACGCGCTCGCCCGCGTACTCGATCAGCCGGGTGTCCGCGGGGATGCGCTCCCGCGCGAAGACGCCGCGGCCATGGATGCCGGAGCTGCGCAGCGCCAGCCGCTCACGTACCCGGAAGCCCTTCTTCGCCATTCACTTACCTCCGCCGGACGGCGCCCGCCCGATCTCCATCCCCAGCCGCACGGCCGTCCCCGGCGCGAGGCCGGGCGCCAGGGCCACGCGGCCGGGCTCGAAGACGAGGACCACGGTGGAGCCCAGGTGGAAGGTCATGATGTGGTCCCCCTGCCGCACGTCGACGGGAGGATGGTACGTCTTCGTCCGCGCCTCGGCGCCGCGGCGGTTGGTGATCCAGCCGACGGCGCCCGGCGCGGCGTTCCACTCGGCGTCGAACGCGGCGGAGATGCGGCCGACGTTGTACGCGCCGACGGCGACGACGGCCACGCGCCCCAGCGGCCCGTCGAGGTAGCACAGCAGCCGCTCGTTGCGCGCGAACAGGTCGGGCACGTGCATCACCGCGGGAACGTTGACCGGCATCAGCGCGCCGGGGACGTGGCGGGCGCGCGGGATGCCACCGTCGCACGGCGCGTGGATGCGGTGGTAGTCCTTCGGGCTGAGATAGAGCGTGACGAACGCGCCACCGTCGAAGCGCTCCCATTCCCCATCCTCGTCGAGGAGATCGCGCAGCGAGTAGGTGCGGCCCTTCGCCTGGATCAGCTTCCCCCCCGTCACCCGCCCCAGCTGCCCCACGGCGCCGTCCACCGGGCAGGCGGCGACGCGGGGATCGTGCGGCCAAGTGCGCGCGCCGGGCTTCAGCTCGCGGGTGAAGAAGCGGTTGAGCGACGGGAAGCTGTCCAGCGGCGCCGCGGCCTCGTCCACGTCGGCGCCCACCATCCGCGCAAAGCCGCCGAGGACGGGCTTGCGCAGCGGCCTGGGGAGCGGCACGTCGGCGATCGCGCCGAACGCGCGGCTGAGCGCGCCCTGCGGCAGCCGCCGGAGCGCGCCGAGCATCGCCCGGGCGCGCGCGCCGGGGTCGTCGGGGTTGTGCGAGATGTCCGCGGAGCGGCGGACGGATGGATCGTCGGGCATCGGGATCTGCTTCTGCTCTCGATTCGCTTCTGCGCTGGACTCGCTACTGCGCTCGGACTCGCTTCTGTGCTCGACTCGCTTCTGATCTCGGACTCACTTCTACTCTCGGACTCGCTTCTGATCTCGACTCGAAGATTCGTGCGGCCGCGGCGCGGAGGCCCTCTCCCCCCGGCCCCCTCCCCCAAAACCGACTGGGGGAGGGGGAGACCTCAGCGCGGGGAGAGCTACTGCGCCCAACGCAAGCCGTTGCGCGGCCGCGGACGGCCCCCTCCCCCCGCCCCTCCCCCGCTGCGCAGGGGAGGGGGGAACTCAGCGCGGGAGCGATTTTGGCGCCACGCTGCAGCCCTGGCCCCGCAGCGCACGCACGGCGAGGAACGCGCCACCGCCTGCGCGCCGCGGTCGAAGTTACCCCCTCCCGTTATCGGGAGGGGGTACGCGGCCCCAGCCGCGGGGGGAGGGTCCGCGGGGGAAGGGCTTCGTTCGCGCCGCGCAGGTGTTAGATTCGCGCGCCCGGCTCTTGCGGACCCATCCGCGGCCGGAATCCCGCTGCGAATCAATCGCCCGAAGACATCGCCGGACGACGTGACCGATACGACCGAAGCGACCACCGCCCTGCGCCTTCCCGTGCGCACGCACACGCTGGCCAACGGGATGCGCATCGTCTGCCACGAGGACCGCGCGGCGCCCATCGTGGCCGTGCACCTGATGTACCGCGTGGGCAGCCGCCACGAGACCCCCGGCCGCACCGGGCTGGCCCATCTCCTCGAGCACCTGATGTTCGAGGGATCGCTGCACGCGCCCAAAGGGCAGTTCGACGACCTGCTGGAGCGCGTGGGCGGCACCAACAACGGCTCCACCTGGCTCGACCGCACCAACTACTTCGAGACCGTCCCCTCGCACGCCGTGGAGCTCCCGCTCTGGCTGGAGCGCGACCGCATGGCCTTCTTCCTTCCCGTGCTGACCTCGGAGATGCTGGAGGTGCAGCGCGGGGTGGTGATGAACGAGCGGCGCCAAGCCTACGAGAACCGCCCGTACGGGATGGCCGACGAGCGGCTCCACCAGATGCTCTTCGGCGACGCGCACCCGTACTCGTGGCCGACGATCGGCTACATGGCCGACTTGGAGCGGATCACGCTGGACGACGCGCGCGGATTCTACTCGACCTACTACACGCCGGGCAACGCGGTGCTGGTCTTCGCCGGCGACATCTCGGCCGACGAGGCGGCCGCGCTGGCCGAGCGCTACTTCGGCGACCTGCCGCACGGGCCGCCCATCCCTCCGTTCACCCCGCCGGCCGACCCCGCGCCCGCCGCCGCCGTCAGCCGCGAGGCGATGGGCGACGACGTCTCCTTCCCGCGCGTCTACCAGGCGTGGGCGGTGCCGGGGTACGGGACGCGCGAGTGGGTGGCGCTCGACGTGCTGGCCTATCTCCTGGCCGACGGCGACAGCTCGCGGCTGCAGCGCGCGCTCATCCGCGAGGGGCGGCTGTCGCAGGACGTGGACACCTACCTCTATCCCACCGCGCTCTGCGGCGTGTGGGGGATCGTGACCACCGCGCGCACGGGGATCGCGCCCGAGCGGCTGGAGGCGGCGATCCGGCGCGTGCTGGACGACGTGGTGGCCAACGGGGTGACGGACGACGAGGTGCTGGGCGCCGCCCGCCGCGTCCGCCGCGACCAGGTGGGCGACCTGGCCACCGTGGAGGAGCGCGCCGAGTCGCTCGCCTACGCCGCGACGGTGCTGGGCGAGCCCGAGGCGCTGGAGCGCGTGCTGGAGACGTACGGCGAAGTCACGCCCGACGAGGTGCGCCGCGCCGCCGCCCGGTGGCTGGACGCGGGGCGCGGCGCCACGCTGGTCGTCGTTCCCGCGGAGGGCGCGTCTCAGGACGGGGAGGCGGGCGATGAGTGAGATCGTCGTGCTGCCGCCGCCGCGGCTGGGGCCGCCGCCCGCGCCGCGCGTTCCCCACCCCGCGCGCTGGACGATGGCCAACGGGCTGCGGATCGTGTCCGCGCCGCGGCACGGGGTGCCGCAGGTGGTGCTGCGGCTGGTCCTTCCCGCCGGCTCCGCGGCCGATCCCGCGCCCTACGCCGGCGCCGCCTCGCTCGTCGGCCACCTGGTCGCCGAGGGGACGGCCACGCTGGCGGCGGAGGAACTGCACGCGCGGCTGGACCTGCTGGGCGCCGCCGTCCATCCCCACGTGGGGCACGACTTCGCGGAGATCGAGCTGGTGCTCCTTTCCGAGACGCTGCGCGAGGGCGTGGGCCTGCTGGCGGAGATGGCGATGCGGCCCTCGTTCCCCGAGCACGAGACGGAGCGCATCCGCGCCGAGTCGCTCGACGCGCTGGTCGCCCGCCACGACGAGCCTGCGAACGTGGCCGACGACCGCGCGGCGCTGGAGGTGTTCGGCCCCGATCACCCGTACGGCATCCCCTCGTTCGGCACCGAGGCGGGGATCCGCGAGGTGCCGCGCGAGGCGCTGATCGCCTTCCACGCCGCGCGCTACCGGCCGGGCGGCTCGTTCCTCGTCGCGGCCGGCGAGTTCGATCCGGCGGAGCTGCGCGAGGCGCTGGACGCAGCGTTCGCTTCTTGGTCGGGAGATGCCGAGCCGACCGCCTATCCCCCCGCCCCGCCGCTGGGCGGCGAGGAGCGGATGGTGTTCGTGCCGTGGGAGGAGTCGGCGCAGTCGGAGATCCGCATCGCCGGGCAGGGGCTGGCGCGCACGGACCCGGACTGGATCCGCGCGGGGGTGACCAACTTCCTGCTGGGCGGCAGCACCATCACCGGCCGGCTGGGCGCCAACCTGCGCGAGGACAAGGGGTGGACCTACGGCGCGCGCTCCCTCTTCTCGGCGGGCGTGGTCCCCGGCGGGTGGGTGGCGGAGACGGCCGTGGACGTGGGCGTCACCCGCGACGCGGTGAACGAGATGATGCGCGAGATCCGCCGCCTGGCCGAGGAGCCGGTGGACGAGGCCGAGCTGCGCCGCGCCAAGGACGCGCTGATGCTCTCGCTCCCGCGCATGTTCGAGACGCCCGCGGGCGTGGCCAGCCGCCTGGCCACGGTCGAGGCGTACGGCCTCCCGCACGAGTGGTGGGACCGCTTCCCCGACGCGGTCGAGGCCGTGACGACGGAGGACGTCGGCCGCATGGCGCGCCGCCACTTCGATCCCCAGCGGCTGGTGCGCGTGGTGGTCGGCGGGTGGAGGTGAGGCGTCGCGCCCTCTCCGGCTCGCCAGGGTTCGCCATCTCTCCCCCAAACCTGGAGAGGTGGGGATGAGCAGATTCGCGCCGACATCGGAGGCCGGCGCGGCCGCGGGCTGGCCCCCTCCCCCGGCCCCTCCCCCGCTTCGCAGGGGCGGGGAGAACTCAGCGCCGCGACGAGGGTGGCGCGAAGAGCGGGACGGGTCGCCACGATTGCGTCGCACGTGAGACGAGGAGTGCAGAAAAGGCCGCGCCGCACGAGCGAAATTACCCCCTCCCGTTATCGGGAGGGGGTACGCGGCCCCAGCCGCGGGAGGAGGGTCCCGCCCGGCGACGGGACAGCGGAGCGGAGTCCGCTGCGGCGGAAACGACGCGGCCCCCCTCCCGATGACTTCCGGGAGAGGGGCCGGGCGAGCGGTGCCGTCCAGCGGCTCTCGGGCTGCCGACCACCGATCCAGCTTCTACATCAGCCCTCCGCCGCTGTCCCGCTCGCCGCGCCACACGGCGTCGTCGTCGTACTCGTCGTGCTCGGGCACCACCTCCAGCGCGGGGACGGGCGCGTGGCGCGTGACCCGCATCACCCCTTCCCACCCGCACGATGTGCACCACCGGCGGTTCAGCAGGCGCCGCGCCGGGCGCAGCAGCGACGAGCGGATGGGCAGGCTCTCGCATCCGCAGCGCGGGCAGTCGCGGCCGGAGGGGAGGAGCGCCACCAGCAGCGCCAGCGGGGCCAGGAGCATCACCACCCACAGCGCGGTCATGAACATCCAGAACATCGCGTCCTCCCTGGTTCCCCGGTGCCTCTGCGCGTCGTCCGCGCTCGCCTTTCGCGTAAGGCAAGGGGCATGCCGCTCCGCCCTCACTCCGGCGTCTCCTGATCTCGTTGCAAATGCGCATCTTACGTGTAGATAGCGCCACCCCAGACGCGGCCGCGCTGGCCGGTGCGGCAGACGTGCTGCGGCGCGGAGGTCTCGTCGCGTTCCCCACCGAGACGGTGTACGGACTTGGCGCGCACGCGCTGGACCCCGCGGCAGTGGCAAGGATCTACGAAGCCAAGGGTCGCCCGTCGTACAATCCGCTCATCGTCCACGTCGCCGGCGTCGACGCGGCGCGGCGGCTGGCGGGAGATTGGCCCGCGGCGGCCGACCGGCTCGCCGAGCGCTTCTGGCCGGGCCCGCTCACCCTCGTCCTCCCCCGCTCGGCGGAGATCCCGGACGCGGTGAGCGCGGGGCTGGACACGGTGGGAATCCGCATCCCCGCGCACCCGGTCGCCCACGCGCTCCTGGAGGCGGCGGGGATCCCGGTGGCCGCGCCCTCGGCGAACCGCTCGATGGGGGTGTCGCCGACCACGGCCGAGCACGTGCGGCGCAGCCTGGGCGAGCGGGTGGACGTGATCGTGGACGGCGGCCCTTCCCCCGTGGGCATCGAGTCCACCGTGCTGAGCCTGGCCGGCGAGGTGCCGACGATCCTGCGCCCCGGCTCCGTCTCGGCCGACGCGCTGCGCGAGGTGCTGGGCGAGGTCGCCGTCGCCTCGGCCGAGCCGCGGGGCCGCGAGGCGCGCCCGTCGCCGGGAATGCTGGACCGCCACTACGCGCCGGCGGCCGAGGTGCGGCTCTTCTCCTCCGAATCGCGCGACGCGGCGTTCGCCAAGGCGGTGTGGGCCGCCAGCGACGACCGCGCGGTGGGGGTGATCGCCTTCGCGCCGGTGTCCGCCTCCGGCGCCGAGGTGGTGGTGATGCCGGACGATCCGCGGGAGTACGCCGCCCGCCTCTACGCCGCCCTGCATGCGCTGGACGCCGCCGGCTGCGAGATGATCTGGATCGAGGACGTTCCCGGCACCCCCGAGTGGGCCGGCATCCGCGACCGGCTGCGGCGGGCGGCGGGGTGATGTTGGCCGGGCGATTGTCGCCGGGAGATGATGTCGCCGGGCGAATGGAATTCACGGCAACAACTGCACGAAGTCCCTGCGGGACTGAGGCCGGATATCCGCGCTCCGAGCCGACATCCTCGCCGCGCTGAGTTCTCCCCTCCCCTGCGCAGCGGGGGAGGGGCCGGGGGAGGGGGCCAGCCGGGGCGGGCAGGATCTCTCCTGGGAGAGCAGATATCCGGCGTCAGTCCCGCAGGGACTTTGTGCGGTCGTTGCCGTGGCTTCAGCCGCCCGGGCGTGAGCTGACCTGGAGCGCGGGAAAGGCCGGTTCTGCGCGGACGCTTCACCGGCCGGGCAGCGCGCGGTACTCTTCAGGTGGTGTCGGGGACGCACCGGCAAACCACCAGAGAGGAAGGGACCCATGCAGCCGAACCTCCTGAACCTGAGCGAGATCCGCGTCGAGAGCTTCGCCACCGAAGCCCCGCACCGTGACCCGGCCTCCGCGCCGGAGATGATCCTGAACATGCACACGCGCTGGCCCAAGGACTGCCCGGAAACGCTCCCGCAGTTCTGCTGACGCTCTCCGCCGGTGCTGGCGGCGGAGAGATCGATCCATCTCTTCGCTCCGGCATCACCCAACGGCACGTCCGGCGTTCGCGGTGCGTCCCCGAACTGCCGGGATGTCACGATCCGCCCTGACGGCGCGTTCCATCCCTCGACGGGCGGGCGACAATTCCCAATCGACGCAGGGGCAGGGCGATGCACGTCACGCGCAGGGCGATGCTGGGCTCCGTGCTGGGGCTGCTGCTGGCGCTGGGCGGATGCGACCGCCTCGTCCTCGGCACCGTCGATCGCGACGGGGACGTCGTCTCCGGCACGGGGACGGTGCGGTGGTACTCGTTCGAGGGCGGCTTCTTCGCCATCCGCGGCGACGACGACGTCACCTACGATCCCCGCGACCCGCTGCCGGCCGAGTTCCAGCAGGACGGGCTGCGGGTGCGCTTCCGCGCCCGCATCCTCCCCGGCATGAGCATCCACCAGGCGGGCCCGGTCGTGGACGTCGAGCAGATCTCCCTCGACTGACGCGGTCGCCGTCGCGACGCACCGAACCCCGCCCGCGGCTTTCGCGGACGGGGTTCGCGCCGTATATCGCCCCGCGCGAGCCTCATCATCCCCCCAGCCGCGAGCGCCGTCCCCATGCCGAGATACATCGCCCTCCTGCGCGCCATCAACGTCGGCGGCCACACGGTGAAGATGGACAAGCTGCGCAAGCTGTTCGAGGAGATGGACTTCGCGAACGTGGAGACGTTCATCGCCAGCGGCAACGTGATCTTCGAGGCGAAGGAGAAGGACGCGGCGAAGCTGGAGAAGAACATCGAGGCGCACCTGGAGAAGGCGCTCGGCTACGCGGTGGGGACGTATCTCCGCACGCCGGACGAGCTGAAGGCCGCGGCCGATCACGAGCCTTTCCCGCGCGCGGACGGCGATGGGACCTACGTCATCTTCGTCCGCGACGAGCCCGGCGCCGACGCGAAGAAGCGCCTCGCCGCGCTGGAGTCGGACGACGACCGCTTCGCCGTCCACGCGCGGGAGGTCTACTGGTGGCGGCGGAACGGGCGGATGAGCGACTCGCTCATCACCGGCCCCCAGCTCGCGAAGGCCATCGGCCAACCCGGCACCAACCGCAACCTCACCACCGTGCGCAAGATGGCCGCGAAGTACGCGGCGAAGGAGTAAGAGATGGCAGACTGGCGTACGCGGATTCCGCGGATAACATTCGTGCGGTAGCTCACGTCGCCGCAAAGCTGCTGCCTTCACCTGGAGCGCCGATGGACGAATCCCTTCCGCGTCTGGACAAGAAGGCGTTCTCCGTCGTTCCTGCCTTCGAGGAGGATGAGGAGATCGAGTACTGGCTGACGCGCACGCCGATCGAGCGTCTCCGCCACGTTGAAACCCTGCGGCGCATGAACTATGGGGCTCTCGCTACCGCAAGACTTCAAAGAGTTCTTGAGCTTGTTAAGGTCCCATGGGGTTAGGTACCTCCTCATTGGCGGCCACGCCGTGGCGTATTACGGATACCCGCGCGCCACGGGCGACCTGGACGTCTGGATCGCCGTAGACCCCGAGAACGCGGCCCGGACCGTCGAGGCCATCCGCGAGTTCGGGTTCGACACGCCCCAGCTCTCCGTCGGATTCTTCCTCGAAGACCGCAGCATGGTGCGAATGGGCGAGCCGCCGCTTCGCATCGAGGTGCTGACCGTGGTTTCGGGGATAGAGTTCGATGAGGCGTATTCAGAGCGAGAGAGCGTGATCCTCGACGGCGAAGAAGTATCCCTCATCAGCCTGCGCGACCTCTTGAGAAACAAGCGCGCGAGCGGCCGGCCGAAGGATCTCGCGGATCTCGATTTTTTCGCGAGGCAGGATCGCGGCAAATAGGCGCCGTCCCTCCCCCGCCCCGTTCCCAATCCCTTGCGGCGTCGATAGATTCATGCGCCCAATCCACCCCGGAAGGACGCATTGGACCAGACTCGCACCACGCTCGTTGAAGGGCTCATCGCCCGCTTCCCGCACATCCCCCGCGAGGCGGTTCTCAAGGAGGACCTCCTTCGCACCGGCATCGCGTTCGACGACTCGGCGCTGACCGACAACCTCGACGGCGAGGTCAAGCCCAAGTCGTACTTCATCTTCTCGTTCGACCAGAAGCCGCTGGCGCAGCTCGGCGAGGCCGCCCGGCGCCGCCCGCCCGAGGAGATCGCGCTCACCGGCGGGCCGTACGAGCTGCGCCGCACCATCGTCTCCGTGCGCGTGAACCCCGACTCGCCGTACCGCGTGGCGCGCGACGAGGCGGGCGGGCTGCGGCTGTCGCTGGAGGGGCGCACCGTCGCCGACGTGGGACTGCCGCCGATGCCCGAGTACTACCGGCACACGCTGGCCAACGGGAAGACGGTGATGGAGACGGCGCCCACCATCCAGTGGGGCTACCTCATCTACCTGACCGTGCTGCGGCTTTGCCAGTACTTCGGCGCCAAGGAGGAGTGCCAGTACTGCGACATCAACCACAACTGGCGCCAGCACAAGCAGGAGGGCCGCCCCTACACCGGCGTGAAGCCCGTGGCCGACGTGCTCGAGGCGCTGGAGATCATCGACCGCTACGACACCGCCAAGGCCAGCAAGGCGTACACGCTCACCGGCGGCTCGGTGACGTCGAAGGTGGACGGGCTGGAGGAGGCGGACTTCTACGGCCGCTACGCGCAGGCCATCGAGGAGCGCTTCCCCAACCGCTGGATCGGCAAGGTCGTCGCCCAGGCGCTGCCGGTGGAGGACGTACGCCGCTACAAGGAGTACGGGATCAAGATCTACCACCCCAACTACGAGGTGTGGGACAAGCGGCTGTTCGAGATCATCTGCCCGGGGAAGGAGCGCTACGTGGGCCGCGAGGAGTGGCACCGGCGCATCTTCGACGCGGCGGAGGTGTTCGGCGCGCGCTACGTGATCCCCAACTTCGTGGCCGGGGTGGAGATGGCGAAGCCGTTCGGGTTCCAGACGGTGGACGAGGCCATCGCCTCGACCGCCGAGGGGCTGGACTACTTCATGAGCCGCGGGGTGACGCCGCGCTTCACCACCTGGTGCCCCGAGCCGGCCACGCCGCTGGGGCGCGACAACCCCGAGGGCGCGCCGCTGGAGTACCACATCCGGCTGCTGGAGGTGTACCGCGAGACGCTGGAGAAGCACGGCCTGAAGCCGCCGCCGGGGTACGGCGTGGCCGGCGCGGGGAACGCGGTGTTCTCCGTCAGCTCGTTCATGGACACCCTCCGCCCCGACGAGGTCACCGAGGAAGAGGCCGTTCCCGCCGCGGCGTGACCGCCGTCTCCTTGTGGATGGACATGGATCGGCCCCGCTCCGGAACCTCCGGAGCGGGGCCGATCTGCATCCGCGGACGATGCGCCGGGGCTCCAAGAGACGCCAGATCAGCCCTAATACGCCATCTGCGTTGATCTGCAACCTTGCCGTCCCATCCTGCCGAAATCAAACAGACGTCCGGCATACAGTCGCATCGCACGGGGTGAGCGCACGCTCTCAGCCGTTGAATATCTCCAGAAACAGACGTAATTTCATGTTGATCCGAAGCAGCCTCTCGCGTCATTCCCACAGGGAGAAGCAGATGAAGAAGCTCAGGCTGGACCTCGATGCGCTCGCCGTCGACTCGTTCGACACGCACGCGCCGGCGGGGCGGCGCGGCACGGTAATGGGCAACATCGACCCGGACACGGTCGTAGTCGTGAACGCCGGCACCTTGGCGTGCAGCCAGAACTGCCTCGTCGCCGACACCGCGGGCGGCGACACCTGCGACCGGCGCTGCGAGCCGAGCATCGTCTGCCCCACCACCACCCCCGTGTGATCCCGAGTCCGGAAAAAGAACAATCACACAGAGGCACGGAGTCGCAGAGGCACGGAGAACCAATTGCGGTCCTCCGTGCCTCTGTGTTCTCTGTGCCCGTGTGTGAAAAACCAGGATCGCAGATGCCCGAACGATGTGTTGGGATCCGGTATGATGTCGGGGCGGCGATCACGGGCTCGCCGGATGCCGATCTTCGTTGAATATTTGGGGTACGATGCAAATGGTCTCGCGCCGCATGCCGGCCGGGACGCGGTTCACGATCCTCCCGACTTGCCCCCCCTGACCCACTCACGACGGCTCGGCTTCGGACAATGACGACAACGCGGATTGCGGCGGCGCTGCTGGTGGCGCTGCTGGAGGCGGCGCTCTGGGCCTGGGCGCTCGGCCTGATGCCCCGCGCGGTGGACGGCGTGCGCAGGCGGCTGTATCCCCTGGCGCTGGCGCACCTGCTGGCGGCGGTCCTGTTCCTGGGCGGTGGATCGGCGCAGGCCGCGCGGCTGTTACGGGGCCGCGCGCCCGAACCCTTCGCCGCGTTCACGCCCAGCGGCGACCCCGGGCTGGCGCGCTGGATGGCCGCGCAGCGCCCGCGCCTCCCCCGCCCCGACGCGGCCGACCCCGCGCGGCTGGCGTCGTGGGCCGAAACCATGCGCGCGTACCTCGACACCACCGCGTTCCGCACCCCGCCGCCGGCCGACCCGCCGATCGCCGGCACGCCGCGGCTGCTCGAGCGCGTGCGGCTGGCGGGCGGGATCGAGCGGCGATTCGTCTCCGTGCCGGGGTTCGACGGCACGGCCATCCCCGGCTACCTGTTCGTGCCGCCCGGCCTGGCCCGCCGCCCCGCGGTGATAGTCATCCCTGGCCACGGCGAGGGGATCGTGGAGACGGCGGGGCTGGTGGACAGCTACCAGCACGCGGTCGCGCTGCGGCTGGCCGAGGCGGGGTTCGTCACCTACACGCCGGAGCTGCGCGGCTTCGGCTACCTGGGCGGCCGCATCGGCACGGACCACTCGGCGGTGGCGCAGAACGCGCAGCTGGCCGGCACTTCGTACAAGGCGGTGGTGCTGCGCGACCTGCGCGCCGTGTCGGCGTGGATGGCCGCGCAGCCGGAGGTCGACACCGCGCGGATGGGCGTTTCCGGCGTGTCGTACGGCGGGGAGATGTCGGTGGCGCTGGCGGCCATGGAGCCGCGCTTCCGGGCCGTGGTGGCGCAGGGATTCGAGGGCGGCACCGGCCCGCTGCGGCCGCGAACCGCCACGGAGCCCATGCCCTTCCACGGCTGTCACGAGACGCTGCTGGCCAACCGCGACCTGTGGCAGGAGGACCTGTTCCTGCTGGTGAGCCCGCGGCCGATGCTGATGGTGACCGGCAGCGACGACCTCCCGGCCGACCCCGGGCTGACGGACCTGCTCCGCGGCGTCTACCGCGCCGCGGGTCGCCCAGACGGCTTCCAGTCCGCTGTCCGCGAGGGCGGGCACGAGTACTTCGCCGAGCCCGCCATCGCCTTTTTCCGCGCGCACCTGTAGCCTTATCCAAATCCTGAAAAACAGCAGGTCTCACGCAGAGCAGCAGAGGCAGCAGAGGTGAGTTCTCTGCTGCCTCTGCTGCTCTGCGTGAGGCAATTCTTTTTCTGGATTCGGGTATTCCATCAGCCCACAACAACGAAAGCCGGGCCCAGCATGATTGCTGAGCCCGGCTTTCGTGAAGTGGAGATGCCGGGATTCGAACCCGGGTCCGCCTACCGATCCCCCGCGACATCTACGTGCGTATCCACCCGTTCTGTTCTCCTCGCTCGCTCATCGGCCGGATGGAGGCCCCTCGCGAACCAGCCGTGCAAGTCTCGCCTGCGGCGTCACGGCGCCGAACGCAGGCCAGCCAGAATTTAGCGACACCCGGCGGCCCGCCTCAGGCGGGGCTGACCGACGGATGGGAGGTAAGGAGCCCGTGAGGGCGTCTACTTACGCAGCCAGAGCGAAGTTATCGTTCGCGGTTACTGATTTCCCGGAGGTTTAACGAGTGCTCCGAGCACCTCGGCACGCCGCCACGGCTTCACCGTACGCGTCGAAACCTGTCATCCCCATGACCCGTGTTTTCAAACACGCTCCAAATCTAGCGGATGTGACCGAGCGTGTCAATCTTACGTTCCTGCAACGATTTAGGTGACACGGCCGCAATGCGCAGGCCCGTTCGCCTCGCTCGCCGCCGCCCGACGAAACACTTGGCGAATGGCACCCGGCGGCGCATTTTTCCGCCTGTTAACGTGCGACCCTTGCGATGCATCGGGGAAATCCCCGTCTTCCAATCCCCGGACTTCATTTGCGCCGCGCGGCAGCGTGCCGGTGGGCGCCGACACCCCCATTCCACGCGGAGGACAAAATGAGCACGGACATTGGACAGGTCGACCTTGGCGCCGCACGCCACGTGGTGGCCGAAAGCACGCAGTACTTCTTCAGCGGCTGGAAGCCGATCTTCCAGGGCGTGGACCGCGCCGTGGGCACGGCGGACCTGGCCTTCGGTTTCGCCCACCCGGTCTGCCGCAAGCAGAACGTGAACGTGGTGCGGGTGTTCCTGGGCGACGACCGGATCCGCTTCCTGACGACCTCCAGCGCCCCGCCGATCCCCTACGTGAACAACAACGGGCGGACGATCAGCCGCACCATCTCCGAGTTCCTGAGCGAGGAAGAGAACGCCGAGGTCGTGCTGGCGGTCAACGCCAACTTCTCGTATTACACGGGTTCGGACGTGTCGGGCAAGGAGTTCGTGCTGTTCGGCGCGGCGGTGCGCGACGAGACGGTCGTCTGCGACCCCGCGCTGGCGCCGTGGACGCAGGACAACGCGGGATGCCTTCCCTGCAACGACCAGAGCAAGGACGGGTGCGACGTTCCCGGGCCGGGCTACGCGGGCGCGGCGGCGCTCCTGATCCGGGAGGGCAACCGCGCCGAGATCGTGCTGGCGACCGCCGCGGACCCGGTGGACCTCTCGGACGTCCACACGGCCATCGCGGGGAGCGCGCAGCCCGCCAGGGGGTCGCTCTGCCCGCAGCCGCAGATCGTGCCGCTGAACCGCCTTCTCTGGAACGGCCACAACCAGGCGACGCCGCAGGAGATCCCGGAGGAGCTGGTGGCCGGACGCACCGCGGTGGGGCTGGGGGTGGCCGAGGGGGTGCGCTACCTGTACCTGATGACGCTGGACGGCCGCGAGGGCGACGCCTATCCGTACGGGGCCGGCTTCTACGACCTGGGCGAGTGGATGAAGATCGCCGGCGCGACCGACGCCATTCCGCTGGACGGCGGCGGCTCGTCGGTGATGGCCTGGCGCGCCGCCGACGGCACGCTGGTGCACGCCGGCGTCCCCTACGGCGACGAGACCACCCCCGGCGTCGAGCGCGCGGTGGGGAACTTCTTCGGGGTGATCGCGCCGCGGCTGGGGGAGTAGGGGAGAAAGTCCCGAGTCCCGGGTGAATGCCCTCACCCGGGACTCGGCTTCTTTGCTCTTCCTCGGACGAAATCCGGAATCTCACGCTGACGTCGTCCCGAGGCCAATTACACCTTCGCCACCTTCGGCGCGCTGGCCACGCGGTTGCGGCCGTCGGCCTTGGCGCGGTAGAGCGCCTCGTCGGCCAGCTTCAGCACTTCGTCCGCGGTCGCCGTGCACTCGGGGCAGGCGGCGGCGCCGATCGACACCGTGACCGAGAGCGGGCGGCCGTTCCAGGTGACGGGGCGCGTCTCGATGCTGCGGCGCAGGCGCTCGCCCGCGTCCTGGCTGGCGCGCAGGCCCGTCTCGGGCATCAGCACCACGAACTCCTCGCCGCCCAGGCGCGCGGGGGTGTCCACGTCGCGCACCGTCTGGCGGACCACGGCGGCCACGTGCTGCAGCACCCGGTCGCCCGCGTCGTGCCCGTGCGTGTCGTTGAACTTCTTGAAGAAGTCCACGTCCAGCACCAGCACGCCGAAGGGCCGCGCGTAGCGGTCGAACACGTGCGACAGCGTGGCCAGCCGCTCCTGGAACGCGGCGCGGTTCGGCAGCCCGGTCAGCGCGTCGGTGTGCGCGCGGTGGTCCAGCGCCTCGTACTTGCGCGCGCTGCGCAGCGGCAGCGGCGCCATGGAGCAGAGCAGGCGCAGCAGCTCCGTTTCCTTCTCCCCGAACTTCGCCGGCTCCGGATGCCACGCGGCCACGGCGCCGATCGCGCGACCGTCCGCGACCAGCGGGAAGACGGCGGCGGAGCGCGGCGCCATCCGCCACGTCTCCCCGGCGGTGAGCAGCGGGAGCGACTCGCGCTCGCGGCGGAGGTCGTCGTAGCGGAGGTCGACCGCGTGCTTCATCGCCAGCGCCAGCCGCGAGTCGCCCTCGCCGAAGTCGGCGGCGAGCTGGGGCGACGGGCCGGTGTCGTCCACGTGCAGCACCTTTCCCCGCCCCGCCTCGTCCGGCCCCACGGCCACGGCCACCCCCGCCGCGCCCGTCCCCTGGCGGACCACTGCGGCCAGGCGCCGCGCGAACGCGTCCACCTCGATCTCCCCCGGCAGCGAACGGGCGGCCTCGGCGATGGCGCGCACGCGGGCATCCTCGCTCGCCGCCTCGCCGCGCGACCGCAGCAGCGCGTGCACGGTGGTGAGGTGCTTCGCCGCGGCGACGGCGGCGGAATCCGCGCCGGGCGGCACCAGCCCCGGATATGCCAGCGCGAGCACGCCTTCGGGGAGATCGACGGGGACGACCAGCATCTCCTCCGCCCACGGCGCGGGGAGGTCGCGCTTGCCGCGGCGGACGTGCTGCGGCAGCTGCTCCTCCACCGCCCACTTGTACGGCGACCCTTCGAGCCCCACGACGGCGTCCGGCAGCGGCACCCCCGGCGCCGCCGCGCGCGCGACCAGCGACGCCGACCGCCACTCGCCGTCCGCGCGCCAGAGCGTGGCCTCGTGCGCGTCCGTGGCGCGGCGCACCATCTCCAGCGCGGTCTTCAGCACCGCATCGTCGTCCCCCTCCTCCCCAGCCACCACCGTCTCCCGCGGCTCCTCCACCGGCGGGGCGACGGCGGGACGCGCGCGGCGCAGCAGCGACAGCCCGGCGGCGACCGCCAGGAGCAGCTCGTAGCGGGTGATGGAGACGAGGAATGGGGATGCGCGGTGCAGCCATTCGGCGCCGGGGACGAGGATCGCCGCCGCCGCCCAGCCGATCAGCAGGAGGCGGGTGGACGAGCGGCCGAGCGCCACCAGCCACGCCGCGGCCAGCGCGATCAGCGGCGAATCCGCCGAGCCGGTGGCGAAGAGGAGCGCGTGCAGCGCCGGCCACGCGGCCAGCGAGACGGCCGTTCGTCCCCCGCCGGAGCGCTGCACCCAGGCGGCGGCGAGCACCAGCGCGGCGATCGCCGCCACCATCCCCCACGCCGGGAGACGCGCGAAGGCCGCCAGCACCGCCACGTATGCGGCGCCGGCGGCGATCAGGGGGAGCGTGGCCTGCGACCGTCCGCTGGAGGGAATGTCAGGAGGGGGGCAGAAGGTTGATGCGGCTGGCGGCGGCGGCCGCGCCGAAGCCGTTGTCGATGTTGACCACGGTGACGCCGGACGCGCACGAGTTCAGCATCCCCAGCAGCGCCGCGATCCCGCCGAACGACGCGCCGTAGCCCACGCTGGTGGGAACGGCGATCACGGGGACGGAGACGAGGCCGCCGACGACGGAGGGGAGCGCGCCCTCCATCCCCGCCACGACGATGACCACGGCGGCGGAGCGCAGGCGCTCGGTGCGCGAGAGGAGCCGGTGGATCCCGGCGACGCCGACGTCGGTGAGCCGCTCCACCGGATTCCCGAACGCGGCCGCCGTCACCGCCGCCTCCTCGGCCACGGGAAGGTCGCTCGTCCCCGCGGTGACGACCAGGACGCTGCCGCGCACCCTGCGGGAGATGGGCTCGCGCGGGGCGAGCCAGGCCGTGCGGCCGAGGGTGTTCAGCTCGATGCCGGGGATCTTCGCGGCCAGCGTCTCGGCCGCGTCGGGGGCGAGCCGCGTGGCCAGGAAGCCGTCCCCCCGCGCGGCGATGCGCTCGGCGATGGCGGTGACCTGCTCGGGCGTCTTCCCCTGGCCGAACACCACCTCGGGGTAGCCCTGCCGCAGCGCGCGGTGGTGATCGACCGAGGCGAATCCCAGCTCCTCGAACGGCTCCCAGGCCAGGCGCCGCTCCGCGTCCTCCACCGTCGCCGCGCCCGCGGCGACCTCCGCCAGCAGGGCGCGCAGCCGCTCGGGGGTCAAACCGCCGCCCCCTCGTACGCCTCGCGGTAGCGCTCCAGCTTCTCCTCGGCCTCCTGCAGCGACGTCACCTCGAACAACTCCTGCCGCAGCACGCGCCCGTTCGGCAGCCCCTTCGTGTACCAGCCGAGATGTTTGCGGAACTCGATCATCGCCTTCTCCTCGTCCTTCTCCCAGGCGATGGCCAGCCGCGCGTGGTCGATGATGATGCGGAAGCGCTCGTCCACGTCCGGGTCGGGCGGGACAGGGCGCCCCTCGAGCGCGGCGCGTGCCTGACCGAAGATCCACGGCTGCCCGTGCGAGCCGCGCGCGATCATGATCCCCGCGCAGCGCGTGTGCTCGTGCATCCGCTTCGCGTCTTCCCCCACCCACACGTCGCCGTTGCCGATCACGGGGATGTCGAGCGCGTCGACCACGGCGGCGATCTCGTCCCAGTCGGCCGTGCCGCTGTACATCTGCGTGCGGGTGCGCGCGTGCAGCGTCAGCACCTCGGCGCCCGCGTCCTGGCAGCGCAGGGCGATGGACACGGGGTCGCGCATCTCCTCGTTCCACCCGCTGCGGATCTTCACCGTGGTGGGGATGGAGATGGCGCCCTTCACCGCGCGGATGATCGATTCGACGAGGTCGAGGTCCCTGAGGCACCCCGAGCCGCCGCCGGTGCGCAGGGCGACCTTCTTGACCGGGCAGCCGAAGTTGATGTCCAGGTAGTCGGGCGCGTACACCTCCTCGACCAGCGCGGCGGCCTCGGCCATGGCCTGCGGGTCGGCGCCGAAGATCTGGATGCCGATGGGGCGCTCGTCGTCGTGAAAGCGCAGGTACGAGTGCGTGCGGCGGTCGTGCCGCCGGATCCCCTCGGCCGACACGAACTCGCTGACCACCACGTCCGCGCCGAACGAGCGGCAGAGCCGGCGGAACGGCGACTCGCTGACGCCCGCCTGGGGCGCCAGGTACAGCGGCACGCGGCCGCTCCGGAGCATCTCGAACGCGTTCAGAGGCATGCCGCAAAGTTACCGAAGGCGGCGCCGCGCTTCAAGCTGCGCGAGAAAGGGACCTTACGGCGAGGTCGCGTGCACCCTGGATCTTCGCACGATCTGGCGGTCACCCGAGCTTGCTCAGCACATCATCGAAAAAGGCGAGCTTATCATTGTCTCCCATAGACTCCGCAAGCGTTCGCCCCTCCGTACAAACCTCGCGAATGGCAGCCAGATCGACCGGATCGCCGGTCTGGGCGAGGAGGATCTGCGAGATCACCACATCCACCAGCGACACGAGGAAATACGGCGTATTACCGTTCTCCCGGAACAGTCGGGCAGCCTCTTCAATCGCGTCTCGTGATGCTCGCAGGTCCGGCAGCGACTCGACAGCATCCTCGGCATTCTCGGCGCGCCTGCGAAGAACTTGGCAGGTTGCACCGAGCGAGGTCGCGAGATCGCCCTGCACGCCGAGCTCGCGATCGATGCGGACGGCCTCCTCGACCGCGGCGACGGCCCTCTGCAGCCAGGCGGCGCGGGCCTCGCGGGTGGTCTCCAGCCCCGCCAGACCGGAGTAGCGGTTCGAGAGGTTGTTGAGCGACATCGCGAGGTCGCCGTGCACGCCCAGCTCGCGGCGGATGCGGATGGCCTCTTCGACCGCGTCGACGGCCTTGCGCAGCCATGCGACGCGGCCCTCGCGCGTGGTCTCTAACCCCGCTAGATCGGAGTAATGGACCGAGAGGTTGTTGAGCGAGGACGCGAGGTCGCCCTCGACGCCGAGCTCGCGACGGATGCGGACGGCGTCCTCGACCGCGTCGACGGCGCTGCGTAGCCAGGCGGCGCGGGCCTCGCGCGTGGTCTCCAGCCCCGCCAGATCGGAGTAGCGGTTCGAGAGGTTGTTGAGCGACGTGGCGAGGTCGCCCTGCACGCCCACCTCGCGGCGGATGCGGACGGCCTCCTCGACCGCGTCGACGGCGCTGCGCAGCCAGGCGGCGCGGGCCTCGCGCGTGGTCTCCAGCCCCTCCAAAGCGGAGTAGTGGACCGAGAGGTTGTTGAGCGAGGACGCGAGGTCGCCCTCGACGCCGAGTTCGCGACGGATGCGGACGGCCTCCTCGACGGCGTCGACGGCGCTGCGCAGCCAGGCGGCGCGGGCCTCGCGCGTGGTCTTCAGCCCCGCCAGATCGGAGTAGTGGATCGAGAGGTTGTTGAGCGACGTCGCAAGGTCGCCCTGCACGCCCAGCTCGCGATCGATGCGAATGGCCTCCTCGACCGCGTCGACGGCGCTGCGCAGCCAGGCGGCTCGGGCCTCGCGCTTGGTCTCGAGCCCCGCCAGATCGGAGTAGCGGTTCGCGAGGTTGTTGAGCGACATCGCGAGGTCGCCCTGCACGCCCAGCTCGCGGCGGATGCGGACGGCTTCCTCGACCGCGTCGACGGCCCTGCGCAGCCAGGCGGCGCGGGCCTCGCGCGTGGTCTCCAGCCCCGCCAGAGCGGAGTAGATGACGGAGAGGTTGTTGAGCGACGTCGCGAGGTCGCCCTGCACGCCCAGCCCGCGAAAAATGCGGACGGCCTCCTCGACCGCGTCGACGGCGCTGCGCAGCCAGGTGGCGCGGGCCTCGCGCGTGGTCTCCAGCCCCGCCAGATCGGAGTAGCGGTTCGAGAGGTTGTTGAGCGAGGACGCGAGGTCGCCCTGGACGCCAAGTTCGCGGTAGATGCGGACGGCCTCCTCGACGGCGTCGACGGCCCTGCGCAGCCAGGCGGCGCGGCCCTCGCGCGTGGTCTCCAGCCCCGACAGATCGGAGTAGCGGTTCGAGAGGTTGTTGAGCGACATCGCGAGGTCGCCCTGCACGCCCAGCTCGCGGCGGATGCGGATGGCCTCTTCGACAGCGTCGCCGGCCTTGCGCAGCCAGGCGGCGCGGGCTTCGCACGTGGTCTCCAGCCCCGCCAGATCGGAGTAGCGGTTCGAGAGGTTGTTGAGCGAGGACGCGAGGTCGCCCTGCACGCCCAGCCCGCGAAAAATGCGGACGGCCTCCTCGACCGCGTCGACGGCCCTGCGCAGCCAGGCGTCGCGGGCCTCACGCGTGGTCTCCAGCCCCGCCAGATCGGAGTAGTGGATCGAGAGGTTGTTGAGCGACGTCGCAAGGTCGCCCTGTACGCCCAGCTCGCGATAGATGCGGACGGCCTCCTCGACCGCGTCGACGGCCCTGCGCAGCCAGGCGGCGCGGGCCTCGCGCGTGGTCTCGAGCCCCGCCAGATCGGAGTAGCGGTTCGAGAGGTTGTTGAGCGACATCGCGAGGTCGCCCTGAACGCCTAGCTCGCTGTAGATGCGAACGGCCTCCTCGACCGCGTCGACGGCCCTGCGCAGCCACGCGGCGCGGCCCTCGCGCGTGGTCTCCAGCCCCGTCAGATCGGAGTAAATGACAGACAGATTGTTCAGTGCCAGGGCACGAAAGGATGTATCTGACTTATCCGCCAATTCAGTGACCGCGATGAAGTTTCTTTCAGCTGCGAGCAATACATCCTGGCGTTTAGTTCTCGTCCCTGCTCTGGCTGCTCTAAACTTTACATAGTACACGCCTGTTCCGATGTGCATCTGAATTCTCGAAACGGAATCGGCAGACAATGCCGAGATGAAGGCATCCCAGGTTCTCAGATCGCCGGGGCCGAGGGCAATTGCTTCGAACTGTACGTCGAGGCACGTGGGCAGCTCTCCTCGAAGCGCAATCCACAAAGAGCTCTGCAGCGCATCTAGGCTTGCGGCGACGTCGTGTGGAGACAGGGAGAACGCACGGGCAGCGGCATCGAACAAGTTCCGCTCGGATGGCGCTTGGGTTACTGCGAACAGCTTCACGAGGCGGAGAACTCCTTGGTCCACGGATGTGAGCCGCCGCCAGTATTCTTGCCACAACTCAAGCACGCTTGATGGCAGACCGGCGAGGTGCGCGTCGCGGAGTGTGCCTTCGACGTGCGCTGGCGCGAGCATCGAGAGCACGTAGAGCGGCGTAGCGTCCCGCTCGGCCGCCCGCGCGGCGGCAAGGTCCAGCAGCCGTGGCTCCGCTTCGATGTCCCTCTGCTCGACACATGCGGCAACCAACTCGCGGCACTGCTCACGCGAGAGTGCGCCGAGAACCAGCCGCGAACTCGCCGTCAGTTGGAGGTCCTGCAACTCGGTGGGCGAGAACGGAGGCTGGATATCGCTCCACTCTTGGCTACGCGCAGCGACAAGCACCCGCACGTCGCGGTAGCGGGCGCTCACCTCGGGAATGTCGCGCAGACGCGCGCGTAGCGCGGACATGAGCCCTCGAAGCTCGTTCGGCTTCTCGTGTGCGTCGTCGAACACGATCACGCCACCGCCAGACGCGGCATCGAGCAGTTCTTCCACCTTTTCGGCGCGCAGATCGGGCTCGACCACCAGCACTTTTTCCGGCCGCGTTGCCTCCAAGTGGACGAAGAGCGTCGTCGTCTTCCCCGCGCCGGGTTTGCCGAGGATCAGGCGGTTGCGAAGCTCGCCGGAAAGCTGCTGCCATTCGCGAAGCTCGATGCGCTTGGCCAGCCACTCCGCCGGGCGGGCCTGGAGTGCGGCGCGGACCAGCTCGCCGTCGTACGGGGTGACCAGCCGGAAGCCGGGGCGGTCACCGGGAAGGCCGAGGCGCGCACAGGTCTCGCGCCAGACGGAATCGCGCGTGGCTACGTCGAGGATCGTATCCCGGTGAAACATTCTCAGCTCGAGACCGACTTCTTCCTCGACCTCCCTCTTCCACGGTCCCCAAGTCTTCTCCGTCGGCGCGTCCGCTGTCACGAACACCATCACGATGGCTGCTTCACGATCCGGATCCTCGGTCCACCGCTTCGCATCGTGCAGCACCTTGGACCGGCTGCAGTCGAACGAAACGGCCACCACGCAGCGTTCGCCGTCGGGCGTGACGGCGACCGCGTCGCGGCCAAAGTCGCTGCGCGCGTTGCTGAAGCGCACGTCCGTGTAGCCCTCGTGGTGCAGCAACCCCAGGACGAAGTTCTGGAACGGCCGCCAGCCGTCGTTCTTCCGGAGATCGTCGAGATGGCGCTCAAGACTCGCGCGGCGGACGTCGATCATGATCGCTTGGGGTGTATCGTACGTGAGGATTTCTGTCGAATCGATCGGCAGGACAGGCGATCGTGGAACGATACGCCAACGGGGCTCATCGAGCCACGACCATCGAGTGCCGCATAGGAAACCGCGCCGTCTCTCCCCCTGTTCCCTGTCCCCTATCCCCTGTTCCCTGCTGGTTTTGACAGTGCGGAGGACGGCGGTTACATTGGCGCGTTCCGTTTCCGGAATCCCGGACGCGGTTTTCACATAGATCCGAACCGTGACTGAACTTATGGAACTTCGTGAGTTCTTGGCCGAGGACGCGATCCAGCTCGACCTGAAGGGGGAGAGCAAGGACGAGATCCTGAAGGAGCTCATCGGCTTGCTGGGGGTGGACGAGAAGAGCCAGGGCATCCTGTTCAAGATGCTCAAGCGCCGCGAGAACCTGGGCTCCACCGGGATCGGGAAGAACATCGCCATCCCGCACTGCCGCTCGCTGGTGGTGAACCGCCTGCGCCTGGCCTTCGGGCGCAAGCGGGGCGGCGTGGACTACAAGGCCATCGACGACCAGCCGGTGAGCTACTTCTTCCTGATCGTGGCGCCGCCGCTGGAGGTGAGCAACCAGTACCTGCCGGTGCTGGGGCGCATCGCCCAGTTCGCCAAGGAGACGGACGTGACCGAGCGGCTGGCGCAGCTGCAGGACCCGCGCGAGTTCCTCGCACTGCTCGAGGAAAAGGGCGTCTGAGCGAGGAGACGAACGCACATGCATCCCAATCTGGAAACGCTGCTGGAGATCCAGGACCTGAAGTCGCAGCGGCGCGAGCTGGCCGAGGCCGGCGGGCGCGAGGTCCAGGAGCAGGTGTTCGGGCTGAGCGTGGACGACGCCGTCCACGAGCTCGACACCAAGATCGCCGAGATGGAGGGCACGCTGCCGCCGGCTGTGCTGAGCCGGTACCGCCGCGTGAGCGCGCGGATGCCGCGAGTGGTGGCGCCGGTGATCAACGGCACGTGCTACGGCTGCTTCGTGGCCGTGCCCACCGCGCAGGCCAGCGACGCCGAACGCAACGCCGAGATCCGCATCTGCCAGAACTGCGGCCGGTTCCTCTACCACGTCGACTGAGGAAAGTAGTCCTGAGTCCTGAGTCCTGAGTCCCAAGTAACTGAAGGCCGGCCCGATGCTGCTGCGTCGGGCCGGCTTTTTCGTGCGCCCACTCAGGACTTAGGACTCAGGACTCAGGACTCCGAAAACGAAGAAGCCGGCCCTGGCGCTTGCGCGGGGAACCGGCTTCTCAGTGCAGGAAGGGAATCGGGAAGCGAGACCGCCTGCGGGGACGCGTGACCACCATCTTGATGTAGTCGGTGTTGCCGTCCACCACCAGCTCGCAGTAGTACACTCCCGTGGGAACCACCCTGCCGTTCAGGTCCCTGCCGTCCCAGCGGGCCTGCTTCCGCCCGGGCTCGGTATAGGGGAGGTTGTTCACCGGCACGTCGGGCCCTCGCGGATGGCCCACGGCCTTGGGTATGGCGACAAGCTGACGAAAGATGTTCACGATCCGGATGGAGACGACCCGGCTGCCTCCATGCTGGAACAGGCTTTCCTCCAGGTAGAACGGGATGTATGTGCCCGGGTTTGCGGGGTTCGGATAGTTCTGCTCCAGGTGAAAGCCCTTCTGGGTCACCACGGGCCGGCTTCCGGCGGGGTCCTGCGCCCGTGCCGCGGGGGGGGAGAGGAAGCCGTAGATCACCAGGAGGAGGAGCAGAACAGGTGGGGCGCGCCGCATCAGCACCTCTCTGTTCATGCGTTTACCGTCGCATTCGCCTCCTGGATCGCACGGGTCGTGACGGTGGAAGTGTAGGGTTGACCTCAGTATATCCGCCGCGTCCGCAGCGGGTCAAGCAGACTACGGACGGCGCCGCGGAGTCCCGCGCGACCCGCCGTCTACCCCGCTCGCGCCGCGAAGATTCACCCTCGCAACGCCCATCCTGCCGTACCGACACGCATCCCTCCGCCGACCCCTACCGGCCACCGGCGACACCGATCCTGTCCGGCCGATTCCGCCAGCCGGGATGCGGGGCAGGCGATCTTTGATTCTCTCACAGAGGACACGGAGGACACAGAGGCACAGAGCCCGCGTCGTGTACCTCCGTGACCTCTGTGTCCTCTGTGAGAGACCTTCTTTCAGTCGTCGTCCGCCTCGCCGGCGTCTGCGGGAACGGCGGCGGCGAACTGGTCGAGGAAGAGCTCGAGCGATCGGAAGGGGCGGTCCTGCTGCACGTGCGTCTCCAGGAACACGCGCAGGAGCGCGCGGTGCAGCCCCGCGTCGGCCAGCGGCTCCGCGGGCGCGCGGCCGCGCACCATCGCGTGCAGCTCCGCTCGCGACGCGGCGGGGACGATGCGCCCCGCCACGCGGCAGCGCGTGCAGGCCACGCCGCCCGCCGTGGTGTCGAAGCGCACCGGCTCGGCGGGCACCAGCGGGCGCTCGCAGACGATGCAGTGGTCGGTCGTGGGCTCGAAGCCGAAGAGCGAGACCAGCGTCCACGCGCCGGTCAGCGCCGCCCGCAGCGCCTCGTCGGCGTCGCCCGCGGCGGCCATGGCGTCGAGCGCGGCGGCCAGCGCCTCGTAGACCGCGGGGTGCGACTCCTCCGTCCCCGCGTGCAGCACCAGCTCGGCCAGCAGCGACGCGCCGGCGAACGCGGCCAGCGAGCGGCCCAGCGCCTGGCGGCTGCGCAGCAGGTCGAAGCCGCTGAGCGTGTGCAGGTCGCGCCCGTAGCGGTAGTAGAAGGTGGCGTTCCCCTCGGTGAACGGCTCCAGCACGCCGCCGTACCGGCTCTTCGGCCGCAGCGCGCCCTTGGCGATGACCGACACCAGCCCGTGGTCCCACGTGTACAGCCGCAGGATCTTGCTGGTCTCGCTGTACGGGAACGCCTGCAGCACCAGCGCCCGCGTGGTCACCAGCGCCACGGCTCGCCCCCTCCCCTACCCCGCCGCGCGCCGCCGGCGCGCGGAGAGCACCGTGCCGCCCACGAGGATGGCGCCGGCGATGGCCAGCGCGGCCCAGCGCGGGTCCACCGGCGGCGGCTGGGGGCCGCGCCAGTCCAGCGCGGCGCGCGCGTCGGCGCGCAGCCCGGTGGCGGCGTAGCGGGTGAACTGCACCCCTTCGGCCTCGAACGCCACGCCGTCGCCGAGCCCGCGCGCCTTCACGTCGGGCGCGGGCTGGCGCACGTACACGTTCAGCGAGTCGGTCGCGCGGCCGAGGGCCACGGGGAGGCGCTTGACCTTCGCGGGAAGGCGGTAGCGGAAGATCAGCTCGCGCTCGCCGGGGATCAGCGGCTGGGTGAGCCAGGCGCGGTCGCCCATGCGCACCATCCCGCCGCCGCCGGTGCGCACGCTGTCGGCGCGGTCGCCCTCGCCCGCCTCGAACGACTCGCTCCCCGGCGGCAGCTGGAGCGAGACGACCGGCTTCTGGTCGGGCACCAGGGTGCGGCGCGCGGTGTTGCGCAGGCGCACGATCTCGCCCACCTCCATCGTCCCGTCCATCGCGGGGATGAGGAAGACGTCGCGGCGGACAACGCGCACCGAGTCGGCCATCGCCAGCGACGAGGTAGTGTCGTAGACGGTGATGTCGTAGCCGCCCGACGGGTCCTCGGGGTGCACCGCGGGGCCGAAGTAGCGCACCCCGTCCGCGACCGCCGTGGCGAAGAAGACGGTGAAGCCCGCGGCCGAGTCGACCGGCGGGAGGGCCACGCGGAAGCGGCCGTCGGCGCCGGAGACGGCGGAGTCGATCTGGCCGCGGGTGTCGCGGGTCACGCGGTGCAGCTGCACGGCCACGCCCGGCGCGCCGCGGCCGTCCTTCACCACGCGCCCGTTCAGCACGCGCTGGGCGGCGAGCGGCGAGGTGGCGAGCAGGGCGAGGAGAAAAACGAGCGCGAGGCGAGCCGCCGTGCGGCGGGCCGCCTCGCGGGTCGGGCGGAAGCGGGTCACGGGTTGAAGCGGCCCAGGTCTTCGGGGTTCAGGCGGCGCAGGTACTCCTGCAGCTGCTCGGGCGACAGGCCCGCGCCCGGCGGGAGGTCGACGTCGCCGTCGGGCCCGTCGCCGGGCTCGGGCGGGGCGATCTCGAACGCCGCGGTGGTCAGCAGGTCGTCGCCCGCGAACAGCTGCGCGCGCGTGCGCAAGGCGATGGCGATCGAGTCCGACGGCCGCGCGTCGACGGTGAACAGCTCGTCGCCGCGCTGGATGACCAGCTCGGCGAAGTAGGTGTTGTCCTGCACGCGGGTGATCAGCACGCGCGTGAGCACGCCGCCCAGCCCGCCGATGATGGAGGGGAAGAGGTCGTGCGTGAGCGGGCGGGCGAACTTCATCCCCGCCAGCTCCATGGCGATGGCGCTGGCCTCGGCGGGGCCGATCCAGATGGGCAGCACGCGGTCGCCCTCCTCCTCCTGGAGGATGACGACGGGCGACTTGGTGTTCTGGTCGAGCCCCAGGCTCTGTACCCGTACCTTGATCATCGCTCCGGCCATGCGTGCGGCGGGGTGGGACCGGCGTTGTCCGCGAGCCGCGTGCGCCGCCACCCACCCCGATCCGTGGCTCCCATCTCCCCGGGCTCTCTCTACGAAAGATAACGACGAACTGCGGGATTCGGGCGTGTCCCCCGCTGCGCGGGGGCCGGGCTGCGCGCGCCGTAGGCAACGATACTACTGTTGCCAACGGCGCCGGGCCCCCGCCGCGCCCGGCATCTGCGCGAATCTCCGCATCACATCGCGCGCGGCGGTGTCCCGGCCCTCCGGGCGCGCATCCCTCACGCAAAGGCCCGTCGCCGCGCTGAGTTCTCCCCTCCCCTGCGCAGCGGGGGAGGGGCCGGGGGAGGGGGCCACCCCGCGGCCGCGCGAATCCCCGCCACCCGCGTCGATCTCCTCACCCCTACCTCTCCCGGTACGGGAGAGGTGGCGAGCCTGAGCGAGCCGGAGAGGGCGAGACGGAGAGGGCGAGCCGAGAGGCTCGCTACGACGCCTTCGCCGCCGTCCGCAGGTCGTCCACGCGCGGCGTCTCCTCCCAGGGGAAGAGCTTCACCTCGCCCTTGCCGTTCGCCGACATCTCGCACCTGCGGCCGAAGTGGCCGTACGCGGCGGTCGGGCGGTAGATCGGGGTGCGCAGGCCCAGCGACTCGATGATCCCCTTCGGCGTGAAGTCGAACACCTCGCGCAGCGCACGCTCGATGGCCGCCTCGTCCGCCGTGGCCGTGCCGAAGGTGTCCACGCGCACGGAGACCGGCTCGGCCACGCCGATGGCGTACGCCAGCTGGATCTCGCAGCGTCGCGCCAGCCCCGCGGCCACCACGTGCTTCGCGGCCCAGCGCGCGGCGTAGGCGGCGCTGCGGTCCACCTTCGTCGGATCTTTGCCGCTGAAGGCGCCGCCGCCGTGCCGCCCCATCCCCCCGTAGGTATCGACGATGATCTTGCGGCCGGTGAGCCCCGCGTCGCCGTGCGGGCCGCCGATCACGAAGCGTCCCGTCGGGTTGACGTGGATCGTCGTCTTCTCCCGGTCGAACAGCGCGTCGGGGAGCGAGGGGACGATCACGTGCTCGATCACCTGCCGGCGGATCTCGTCCTGCGTCGCCTCCGGGTCGTGCTGGGTGGAGACGACGACGGTGTCCACGTGGACGGGGCGGTCGTCCTCGTAGACCACGGACACCTGCGTCTTCCCGTCCGGCCGCAGCCACTCGATCGCGCCGTTCTTGCGCACGTGCGCCAGCCGCTCGGCCATGCGGTGGGCGAGGAGGATGGGGGTGGGCATCAGCTCCGCGTTCTCGTCGGTCGCGTAGCCGAACATCATCCCCTGGTCGCCCGCGCCGCCGGTGTCCACCCCCTGCGCGATGTCGGGGCTCTGCCGGTCGATGGTCGTCATCACCGCGCAGGTGTGCGCGTCGATGCCGTACTGCGCGTCGGTGTAGCCAATCGACTTGAGCGTCCCCCGCACGATGGCGGGGATGTCGACGTAGGTCGAGGTGGTGATCTCGCCCGCCACCACCGCCACGCCGGTGGTCACCAGCGTCTCGCACGCCACGCGGCCGCGCGGGTCGTCGGCCAGGATGGCGTCGAGCACCGCGTCGCTGATCTGGTCGGCGATCTTGTCGGGGTGCCCCTCGGTGACCGACTCGGAGGTGAAAAGCTGGCGGCGGGCCATCTACGGCGTCTCTCGAAACGGGGATGCGCAGGTCGCGGAAGTTCGCTGGCGGCGGGAAGATACCGGCTCAGTCCTTGGCCGACAAGCTCCACGGGCCGGTGAACTTCCCCAGGTCCAGCACCGCGCCCAGGCGGTCGGTGAGCGCCTTCAGCACCGCGTCGGGCGTGGGCGCGCGGAGCGCCTCGGCGACGGCCGCCTCGGCGTCGGAGAAGGCCACGGAGCGGATCACCTTCTTGATCTCCGCCAGCGAGGCGGGGCCCACGGAAAGGGTGTTCACCCGCATCCCGATCAGCATGAACGCGGCGACCGGGTTCGCGGCCACCTCGCCGCACACCGCCACCTCGATCCCGGCCTCGCGCCCGGCGCGGGCGACCATGTCCATCAGCCGCACGACGGCGGGGTGGAAGGGGTTGTAGAGCCGCGCCAGCCGCGAGTTGCCGCGGTCCACGGCCAGCGTGTACTGCACCAGGTCGTTGGTGCCGATGGAGAAGAAGTCCACGTGCTTCGCCAGCTCCGGCGCGCTGAGCGCCGCGGCCGGCGTCTCCACCATCGCCCCCAGCCGGTACTCCGGGGGGACGTCGTGCCCCTCGGCGCGCAGCTCGGCGATGGACTCGTCGATCAGCTTCCGCGTGGCCTCGACCTCGGCGATCTCGTTGATCAGCGGGAGCATGATGCGCACGTCGCCGTGCTTCATCGACCGCAGCAGCGCGCGCAGTTGGGTGCGGAAGATCTGCGGCTCGTCGAGGCAGACGCGGATGGCGCGCCAGCCGAGGAAGGGGTTCTCCTCGGGCGCCATGTGCAGGAACGCCGGGAACTTGTCGCCGCCCAGGTCGAAGGTGCGAATGACGACGGGATCGCCCGGGAAGGCTTCGGCGACGCTCCTGTACGCGCGGTACTGCTCCTCCTCGCCCGGCGCGGTGTTGCGGCCGACGACCAGGAACTCCGTGCGGTACAGCCCGATCCCGCATGCCCCGTGGTTCCTGGCGCTGGCCGCCTCGCCGGGGAGGTCGATGTTGCTGCGCAGCGCGAACTCCACCCCGTCCCTGGTCCGCGCGGGGAGGTGGGCGAGGAGGACCAGCTCCTGCTCCCACTCGCGCACGGCGAAGTCGCGCTCGCGGTACCCCTGCACCTCGGCGGGCGAGGGGTCGACGATCACCCGGCCGCTGCGCCCGTCCAGGATCACCTCCTGCCCGTCCCTCACCTGCTCGGAGAGGTCGCCCAGCGACACCACGCAGGGGATGTCGAGCGAGCGGGCCAGGATGGCGCTGTGCGAGGTGCGCGTCCCCTTGTCGGTGGCGATCCCCACCACGTGCTCGGGGTCGAGCTGCACGGTGATCGACGGGGTGAGCTCGCGCGCCACCAGGATCACGTGCTTGAATTCGCCGCGGCTGGAGATGTCGGGGTCGGGCAGGTCCATCAGCCGGCGCAGCACCCGGGTCTGCACGTCGGCCAGGTCGTTCAGCCGGTCGAGCACCATGGGGTGGGAGCTGTGCGAGAGCTGCGACTCCCACTCCAGCACCCGCCACTCGAAGGCGCGCTCGGCCGAGAGGTGGTTCTCGCGGATGGTGGAGATGGTCCCCTGCACCAGGTCGGCGTCTTCGAGCATCAGGATCTGCGGCTCGAAGATCTGCGCCTCCACCTCGCCCATGGCGGCGGCGGTGCGCGTCTGCAGCTCGCGGATGCGCCCCTTCGCCCACTCGCAGGCGTCCAGGAAGCGCTGCACCTCGTGCTCCACCTGGGCGTCGGGGATGGTGGCGATCGTCCCCTGCACCAGGTCCGCGTCCTCCAGCATCAGCAGCTGCGGCTCGAAGATCTGCGCCTCGACCTCGCCCATGGCGGCGGTGGTGCGCGCCTGCAGCTCGCGGATGCGCCCCT